>JALGVG010000004.1 GCA_029819875.1 Candidatus Zipacnadia bacterium
TATGGAACTTCCCATTCGAGCTTACCTTCGTCGGGTATGGTGGGGCAAATCAGCTCTCCGAACTGCCCTCGCGAGCGGCCTCCTAGTTTAGTCTTCGGTCCGTAGTAGTATAGTCGCACGGAACGCACCCTGTCTATGGAAAACCAACTGAGGGTGACTTTCTGCCCCTCCACGAGCGTCTCACCGATAGGCGGCCACGTGAAGACAATGGGTACCCGCGTGCCGATCTTTCGCACCACCTGTGCGGCAAGGCCCCTGTCACCGTCCAGGTGCAAGGGTGTTATTATGCTCCACCATGCTGCCGGGTGAGCTACGCCTTCCGGAGTGCCCTGGCTCACCACTTCGGCCTCAACCCCACTGCCGTAGACAATCGGACAAGCAGCGATAATCAGCGCAGCTATCACGGCCACGGTGCACAATGGGCGCATTATTGAAATCTCACTACTCAAGCCCTCAGGACCCACCTGCATTTGCATAGCTCGGTTCCCATCAGCGGCATTGAGAAATTCTGGGCGCCATGTCTATCTTGTACACCACAGCCCGTACAATGCTCCGGTCACTGTGCCCCCGAGGAGACCTATCCCGGCAAGAAGCGCCGCCCCCAATACCATAACATCGAATTGCATATACGAGTAGGCGCCCACAAGGTCGGCGGCCGTTCTCATATGCCACAACATTATGTACGGAACCGGCTGCTCAGCACCAACCGCTAGAATAGCCACACCTACACCGACAAGTAATCCGCAAAATCCCCCAATTACCGCTCCATACAATGAATACCGGTATGCCGCCTTCACATTGTTCATTGGCCGCTGCACCTCGATACATTTTTACCCAAAAACCTATACTTGTAACACCAACCCCCCTTCGGGCACGAACTGGTGCAGGTACTCGGCCGTCTCCCGCAGTTCCTCCATCAAGGCTTGCTCGGTCTTCGTCGAGCCGGGGATTATCTCCGCAACCAGATATGACTTGGCGACAGGTTCCAGCACGCCGGACAGCGGCGTGTTGCAGTAGTTGCGGTGAGAGAACTCTATGGCTTCCAATACCTGGTCTATCCGAATATGCCCCCGCTTGTTGTACTCCGCCGTAAACGGCCAATGATGACTGGCCTGCGGGGTGGTCTGCTGCAGGTGGATGATTTCTGCAACGGCGGCGAACCGCCGCAACCACTCACGGTAGTCCAGGTCAGGGCCGCTTAGTCCATAGTGCATGCCGGCCGCATGCCCCACGTCAACCGTCGTGTAAACGGGCACCCCGTCGCTTTCCGCGTTGGCAGCCAGCAGGAACTCACTGCACTGTTGCAGCGTCCAGGGGACTTCGGCCGGAGTGTACATCTGCTCCTGGTAAATGGCGCGCAAACCCTTTTCCTTGGCGACCACGGCCAGCTCGCGGAACTCGGCACAGATACGCGCGAAGGCGCGCTCGTAGCCGCCTGGTTCCTCCATTACCTCCACGGGAAAAGCATCCCAGTGCCCGCCGATGCGGTCCGTGCCCATGGCCAGGCATAAGTCCATGCATTCGATGATCCATTCCCGCATCCGCCGGCGCGGCGCCGGGTGGCTGTGGGAAAGCCCATGAAAACGATGGGTCGCCACCCCGGTGTAAATGTCAATAATGTTTACGCCGTATTCCTTCGCCCAGTGTTTCACCTCGCGCGCCATCTGCAGCAAGAAATCCTTGTCACCCATGAAGAACGGGTCAATTACATCCCCGCAGAATTCGTGGTTGCGATAGCCCAGTTCTCGCGTCAGCCGCATCATGTTCTCCGGTCGCTCCCAGCGCCGGGTGATAAACGCGCCGTTTATGGCTATTTCCAATTCTACGCTGCGTGACATGTCAAGGCTCCTTGCTACTTGTGTTTGGAACTCGCCTGCGCCGGAAAATGCCGATCTGCTCCCACATTCCCGCGCAGGGGACGACATCATTTACAGTGATGACTTTGTTATGCCAGATCGGCCTCCTGCAACATTTCGCGGAAAAGTCGCGCATTCTGGACAGCTTGAGCCTGGTAATGATTATTGAAAAAGATGTAAATATCCTTCGCTCCCTGCTCGGCAAGTTGCTGGACCTTGGGCAGCCATTCGGCAAGCTCCCGGCGGCAGTACAGGTAGTCGTAGCGCTCCCAGGCCTCGGCGTGCCGCCACCATTTCTGGTAGTTGCGGCCGTGGAAGCGTATGTAGCCGATCTCGGAGGTGGCGGCGACCATGGGCGGCATCAGGCTGCGAAAGCGGGGCTCGTCCACGCAGCAAAACCCCAGCCCCTCCGCCCGCATGAATTCCAGCACGCTTTCCCTGGCCCATTCCGAGGTGCGGAATTCGAGCACCACCGGCACGTCGGCGAGCTGCCGGCGCAACAGCTCCAGGTGTAACCGCGCCTGGTGGGTCGGCTTGAAAGAATTGGGAAACTGGGCCAGCACGCAACCAAACTTTCCTTGCTCTATCAGCGGTTCCAGTGCCTGCCGGAAGGACTCGAACGCCTCTGCCGTTGCCGCCTCCCGCTCGTGTGTCATGGTCCTGTGGGCTTTGAGTGCAAACTTGAAGCCGGCAGGTGTTTTGTTTCCCATGGCTGCCAACGTCCGGGCCGAAGGCATGGTGTAAAAGGTGTAATTGATCTCGCAGCAGTTGAAATCCCGGGCGTAGTACTCCAGGAACCTGCTTTTCGGCGTGCCGGGCGGATAGTACGGCCCCACCCAGTCATCGTAGGAATAGCCTGACGTGCCCACGTAGATCATGATCTGCCGTCGATCGCCTCCACAACCCAAAACCAGGGATCGCAGTTTTGTTGCATTCCGCAATATCCATCCCGACCTGCGACCTCTGCGGCCTTCGCCGCCGACGCGCCCACCACCGCCCGCTGACTGATACCCGGTTTCACTTCACGACAAGTCACGGCAACTCGTGCCATGTTTTCTTCATTACTGCCTCAGTACTTCCCCCGCTTGCACCCCGGTGTGTGCCCCCGCCTCGATGCTGACGCGGCCGTTGACTATTACGTACGCAATGCCCTCGGGATATTGGTGAGGGGCTTCGTAGGTGGCATTATCCTGGATGGTATCGGGGTCGAAAATGGTGATGTCTGCCTTGTAGCCTTCCTTGAGCAGACCACGGTCGGGCAGATTGGCCCGGCTGGCCGGCAGCGATGTGGCTTTGCGGACCGCTTCCGGCAGAGTCAACAAGCCGAGTTCACGCACATAGCGGCCCAAAATGCGGGGATAGGTGCCGTAGCAACGCGGATGGGGCTTGCCCCGGGACAATGAACCGTATGGCGCGAACGCCATCCCATCGGTGCAGAAGCATCCTAGTGGGTGTGTCAACGCCAGCCGCAGGTCATCTTCGCACACCGTGAAGGTGACAACCGTGACCCTTCCCTGCTCTGCAACAAGCAGGTCGCAGGCCGCATCCATGGGTTCTGTATCCATCCGGTCGGCGATTTCCGGCAACATTTTGCCGACAGCCCATTGGTTGTCCTCGCTGTCCACGGCGACGATCATTATCTCGTCAGGGTAACCACCCAAGGGGCCGTCGGGCGCCTCGCCCTGCTCGTAGGCCGCCTGCTCGGCCCGCAGTCTTTGTCGGGCTTCTTCCTGTTGCAGCCATCGCAGGAAGCGATCCTGGCCGCCGCCGTGTATCCACGCAGGGAAAGAGCCGCCGAGGTGACGACTGCCGGCAGTGTACGGATACACGTCGAAGGCGATGTCAATACCTTCGTCGCGGGCCGCCTCAATAGCCTCCAACAGCCGCGGCATCAATCCCCACGCCGGCCGCCCCGAGGCCTTGAGATGGTCTATCTGAAGGCGCAAGGCGCGTCCTGCCTTGTCGCTGGCGTAGCGCGCTATCTCCACCATCTCCTGCAGGCTCTCCAGTACCTGTGCCGCTTCGCTACGCATGTGAACACTCACATAGCGACCGCTCTCGGCGACCACCGTTGCCAGGGCGTTGAGCTCGGCCCGTTCGGCGAACGCTCCTAGCGGGTACCACAGCCCCAAGGACAGGCCCATCGCCCCTTGGCTGAAACTCAGCTTGAGAATATCCTCCATGGCGATTATCTCGTCGCCGCTGGCAGGCTCGTCGGTGAAACCCAAAACCAGCGCACGCAGCGCCGAGTGCCCTACCATTGTTCCCACGTTCACTGTCGGCCGGCTCTGTTGAAGGGTGTCGAGAAATTCTCCCGTTGTCTGCCACGTCCATTGAACCTCGGCGGAAATGAAAGGGCACAGCTTGTCCAGTGCCTCCCGCTCTTCGGCCCGTACCGGGTGAGGGCTGAACCCGCATTGCCCCACGATCTCGGTGGTGATGCCTTGCCTTATTTTGCTTTCCGCCCGCGGGTTGGCCAGCAGCGTCAAGTCGGAGTGGCTGTGAATGTCGATAAACCCTGGACAGACCGCCAGGCCTGAGGCATCGATAACCCGGCGGGCGTCAACGTTAGACAATTTCCCTATTGCCGCGATCTTATCACGGCGAATAGCGATGTCTGCCCGCACAGGATTGCAGCCGGACCCGTCATAAAGCAAACCGCCGGTTATCAAAATATCGTTTGTCACCACTTCTCTCCTCCGTTTGCGCGCAACCAATGCGCCGTCAGCGGTCAGATCCCCATAAGCGAGGCGACCGCAGGCAGGTATGGTGCGCTGCGGTCGCCCGTGCCATGTCAGCCAGGACTAGTGACTGTAAGTTACGCACATACCCACGACAGGGTGTTCGAGGTTGGAATAGCCGACATAGATGACCCCATCCCACTCCCCGCTGTTTGCCTGCCGTCCGCGCAGTCCGTACGCCAGCCCGGCATTGGTGTTGAGGCCGTCGTATTCAACTATCGCCGTGAAATGGTCAGCAAGGCCCCATGACACGCCCGCAAACGGACCGCTGTCGAAGCGTCCGTTGCCGAGGCCGGCCGTAATGAATACCGGATGTTCAGCAGTACCTCTCTGCCACGGGCTGGTGATGTATACCGAGCGCGCCCCGTGGGGTATGCCCGCAATCTTCTGGCGCATGTTGAAGATGTCATTAGCACCGATGGCCACCGCGGGGTGCTCATCGGTCTCCCCAAGTAGCTGCAGTTGCACGTTGTAAGCCTGCCGCCAGTCGCTGTCGGTGAACATGACAGAAAAATAAGCGGCACGGCCGGCCTTGCCCAGGCCAACGCCTACCGATGCCGTGCCGTTCACGTCTCCCGAGAAGCCGAAGTCAAAGTGCGAGAAATTGCTTCCTGACCAAAAGCCTGTTATGTAATTGCCGGCGCAGGGAGTGTACGCCACCGGAATATTCTGCTGCAGTGCACCGCTGAAACTGATTTTGCCGTCCGGGGTTACACCGAAGGCGTTCCCCGGCAGCGTTGACACGTGCCGGAATTGATAGTAGCGGTTCCAATCGGTACTGCCGACGACGCACGACGCCCCAACCGCCATCGCCACGACTACCGTGATTGCCAATCTGACATTGCGCAACGCCTTACCCCCTTTGGTGGCCTGGTGCATGAAACGCCGGCGATATATTCGCCCCTCATGCCGTTCCCCCCTGCCGGCGGGCCATACTTTCTTCCACGTCAATACGGCAGGTATGCCTCGCCGCCCTGCCGAAGATAACATGCAAGTTCACGGACTGCATTGACTGCCCGGCGCCCCCAGCGGCTTGCGCGGACAGCCGGCCGGGGCCGGGCGCATAGCGACAGCAGTCGGTAGTTTGCCGCCTGTTCAGAGGTGAGTTAGTTGGATAACATTTCGCAGGCTATAGACCAGCTTGTTGCAATGTCCCGGCACCTGGGAGAGCCGCAACGGGATTACGTCATCCTCGGCGAGGGCAATACCTCCGCCCGGGCCGATGAAGAAACTTTCTGGGTCAAGGCCAGTGGTGCGCAGCTATGCAACATTGACGCCCAGGGGTTCGTTCGAGTGCGCTTTGGTCCGGTGCTCGCCTTACTGGATGCCGGCGATGTAACCGAGGAGGATGTCAAGCACACGCTGGCTGAAGCCACGGTGGGCGACACCAAGCTGCGACCCTCGACAGAGGCCTTCATGCACGCACTGTTGCTGCAACTGCAGGACGTACACTTCGTCGGCCACACCCATCCGACGGCGGTCAACGCCATCCTCTGTGCGCGACATCCCAAGCCTGTGTTGCGCGGCAGGTTGTTTCCCGACGAGATAGTGTGTTGCGGGGTTGCGCCCGTCTGGGTTCCATTTGTTCCCCCGGGCGTGGCCCTCGCCCGGCGCATTCGCCAAAATGTCGAGGCATTCATTGCCCGCTACGGCGAGCGGCCGCGCTCCATTTTGCTGCAGAATCACGGACTCATTGCGCTGGGAGCAACCCCGGCCGAGGTACAGAACACCACCGCAATGTGGGTCAAGACGGCCCGTATCCTGGCCGGCACGTTTCAATTTGGCGGCCCACATTACTTGACTGCAACCCAGGTGCAGGAAATACATACCCGGGCTGACGAAAAATACCGCAAAAGCCTATTAGACGGCACACGAGAAAGAGGAGAGCCTGATGCAGGCACAACACCGTAACCCTATCCCACAGGTCCAGTTCGCCTGGCCGCTGTACGGCAAGGGCCTTGAGAACCTGGGAAAGGACGGCAAGCCCGTACAATGGCCCGTGCAGCGGCCTGCTGCCGACCAACTGCTGGCGCGCGTGGACGCCACCGGCCTGTGTTTCAGCGACATCAAGATCATCCGCCTCGGCAGCGAGCACCCGCGTATTCGGGGGCGCAACCTGCAGACCGACCCTATCATCATCGGGCACGAGGCGGCGCTTACCATCGTCGAGGTGGGCGAGGACTTGCGGGACCAGTTTCGCGTCGGGGATCGCTTCGTCGTGCAGGCTGACATCTACTACCGAGGCGAAAACCTGGCGTTCGGCTACCTGCTGCCGGGAGCGTTGCAGCAATATGTCCTGCTGGGTGACGAGATCCTGCGCGGCGACGACGGAATGTACCTGATCCCTGTTGAGCCGACGGCAAGTTACTCTGAAACCGCCCTCGCCGAGCCGTGGGCGTGCGTGTTGTGCGCTTACCGACAGCGACCGCGCAGCAGTATCGCAGCCGGCGGCACGGTGTGGATAATCAGCAGGCCGGGCAGTGAAACCAAGGGCTATCAGCTCGGAGACTTCGCCTACCTGTCATCCTTCCCGCGCACCATCCTGTGCACCGATGTGCCGGAACCTTACCTGTCAGGTCTTGTCAGCCTCGTCGCCCCCCTTTCCATCGAGGTGAAGCAAACTCCGCCTTTTTCGGAACTGGACATTGACGAATTGGCCGGCGAGAAAGGCATTGACGATATCTTCGTGTTGAACGCCGATGCCCAGGCCATTGAGAAGGTGGCCCCGGCACTGGCCAAAAACGGTGTGCTGAACATCGTCACGGACCATCCGCTTGACGACAAGGTCAGCATAGATGTGGGCCGCATTCATTATGATTACCATGCTTACGTGGGATGCCCGGGCCCGGATGTATCGAGGGGTTATGTGCATACCCGCAGTCCGAAGCTGGTGGAGGGCGGTAAATGCTGGATGGTGGGCGGCGCCGGCCCCATGGGGCAGATGCATATCCAACTGGCCGTCGAGCAACGGGGCGGGCCGGCCCTGGTGGTTGTCAGCGATATTGACGACAACCGCCTGTCTACAGTGACCGAGCGGTTCGTCGCCTCGGCCCAGCGTTACGGCAAGCAGGTTGTTTGCCTCAATCCCCGGCAGCTGGGCGAGGAGGCTTTCAATGCCAGACTGCGGGAGCTTGCTCCGCGGGGGTTTGACGATATCGTGATGTTCGTGCCCAGTGCGCCGCTCATCGAGCAGGCCAGTGAATTCCTGGCCGATAACGGGATGATGAACATCTTCGCCGGCATCCCCCGCGGTACACACGCCCGATTGGACATGGGCGCCGTCGCCCTGCGGGGAGTCCGCTACACCGGCAGCAGCGGTTCCAGCATTGAAGACCTACGCACGGTCGTGGAGATGACCCGGCGCGGTGAGCTATCGCCGAACCGTTCCGTCGCCGCCATCGGCGGGCTGTCGGCGGCCCGTGACGGCTTGCAGGGAGTGATGGAAGGCCGCTTCCCGGGGAAAGTCGTTATCTACCCGCAGATCCTCGAGCTGGAACTGACGCCCTTGACCGAACTGCCCGGCAAGCTGCCCCAGGTAGCCCGGCACCTGGACACGGATGGAACTTGGACCAAGGAAGCCGAGACGGCGCTGCTGCAACTGTTCGCCCCCGAGCAGTTGTAGCCGGCCCGGGCTGGTATAGCCCGGCAGTGCATGTGAGCCGGCGGCATCTGCCGGCCCCAAGAACAAACAGGTTACCGCCTGCTGCGCAGGACCGGCCACGGTGCGCGGGGAACAAAGCCCGGTGCCTAGTGCAAGGTTTGCTGCGTTCCTTTTCCTACCCGGAGGCGTGCTACAGTGGATACCAATGTGTACTCCCCGAAGGTCAGCCATGAACATCTGCCAGGTAAGGTTGCCCTGGTAACCGGGGCGGCGCAGGGCTTGGGCGAGGCCATTGCCGCGGCCTTGGCGAACGAGGGCTGTGACGTGGTGGTTGCCGACATCAACGGCACAGGCGCCCGGCAGGTGGCCGCCACCCTTGCCGACAAGTACGGCCATCGCGCGGTCGGTGTAGAGATGGATGTTACCGAGGAAGCCAGCGTTGCGGAGGGCTTCGACCTCTGCCGGCGCGAATTCGGCAGGCTCGATATCTGCGTCAGCAATGCCGGCATCCTCATATCTGGCCCTATCCAGGAATTTGACGTCGAAACATGGCGCAAGGTCATCAATGTCAACCTCGTCGGCTACATGATAGTGGCCAAACATGCGGCGCGGGTGATGATCCCTCAAAAGTCCGGGGTTATCATCCAGATCAACTCCAAGTCCGGCAAGCGCGGCAGCTCCAAGAACAGCGCCTACGCCGCCAGCAAATTCGGCGGGATCGGGCTGACCCAGAGCCTGGCACTGGAGCTGGCGGAGCACAACATCCGCGTCAACGCCATCTGCCCGGGAAACCTGCTGGATTCACCGCTGTGGGTCAATAGCCTCTATGCTCAGTATGCCAGGCGCTGGGGCATCAGCGAGGAAGAGGTGCGCCGCAGGTATGTCGACCAGGTGCCCATGAAACGAGGCTGCACGTATCAGGATGTCATCGGCGTATTGCTGTTTCTGTGCTCCGATAATGCTGCTTACATGACCGGCCAGGCTATCAATGTCACCGGCGGGCAGGTAATGGATTGAAAACACTTGGGGGCTGAAGCTACACGATCCGCGACAGCAGACTGCGGTGCACGGCGATGGCGTCTTGGGGACAGGCCTCCATGCAGCAAAAACACTCGATGCACTTGCGGTAGTCGATTACCGCGTAGTCGTCTACAGTAATGGCATCCGCCGGGCAAACCTGGGCACATCCCCCGCACGCTATACAACGCCGGCGGCGTACCCGGGGCCGGACATAGATGAACCTGCTGCCTGCTCGTCCCAGCCACGGCGGCAGGTTGCGCATCAGCCCGGGCGGCCTGGCGAACCTGATGCGCAAGGCGCCCAGGTCAGCACCCGTCACTGCTATATGCTGCCGGTCTGCCGTACCCCAGCCACTTTCCGCAGCGAGCGGCGTGCTCAGCACCTCGCCCGGCCGGAAGCCGACCAGCATCTCCGTCACGGCATCCAGTGCCACGCCATCCGCCGAGGCCGCCACCACGCCCCAGCGGCGTACCCGCCCTTGACTGGGTCCGGAGCCGTCCATTACCCAAACGGCATCCAGGATGTTCAGGTGCGGCACGAACGCCCCGTAAATATCGGCCACCGAGCCACTGAGGGCCTTGAACGTCCCCAGAGCGTGGACCTCGATACGTTGACGCGGTGCCAACCCGCCGAACATGTTTTTCACGGCACCCGTGTACACTGTCTGAACGTGGGTCTTGCACTTGGGCAGGTTTATTACTACATCGACTTCACGCAGCAAGTTCGCAGTGTGGATGTATTCCCAGCAGTGAAAGCGGGGCAGGCGCACAGCAGAATAGCCGGCCGCGCCCAGCAATTGGAATTCGACATCCAGGCCCTTGCAGGCCTCCACGTAACCGGCCTCAGCAAAGACATGACCGGCCCGGCCGGTAAGGTAGTAGGTCGGCTGATCTGCCACGATAATCTTGCCGCCGGCCTCCGCTACGATCTCGGCGACTGCGCGCAACAGGGCCGGGTGGGTGCACACCGCCTTTTCCGGCGGCCGAGGAGTGACAATGTTGGGTTTAAGCAGTACAATCTGGCCGCCCCGCAGCAGCTTGGAGCTGTCCGGGACCGCCTCCACCGCCTTGCGCACCGCCCGGCGCAGCTCATCCAAGTTGTACGTGGAACAGCTCTGCAACGCGACGGTAGCTGGCTGTAGCATGGGCCAAATATACCACATTTTGGTGGCCGTGTCCCGATTTGGAAGGTGTGTTGGTGCCAAATGAAGAATCACTACACAGTGTCCGGCGGATTCGGCACATTGGTATTGGGTGGCGGGTAGTAGTGCAGGATCATCGCGAATTGGTAATTCTGATACTGCAAAAGCGCCTTGAAAAGGCCAAAACGCGGCTTTCCAGTGTGCTGGATGACAACACGCGTGAGGCCCTTACCTTGGCGCTGCTGCGTCGCACCCTGAAAGTTTGCCGCCAGGTGAAGGAAGCTACGCACATTATGCTGTGCGCTCCGGGCAGCTTGCAGTACCTGGCCGACCAATTCGGAGCCGAGCTTGCTACCGGCGGCGATGAGGGCATGCGCCGCGACATATGCGCGTGCGCTCATCAGGTTTGGAGCCAGTACCAGGCTGCCTTGCTGATCGTCTCCTCAGACCTGCCGTTGATGCAAGTGGAGGACATTGAACAGATCACAGCGGCCTGGCGCGGGGGCGCCGAGGTCGTTATCGCTCCCGACCGCAGGCAACGGGGCACCAATGTAATGCTGGTCAATAACCCCGAACACTTCGAATATGCCTTCGGGGAAGTACTAGGTCCGGGCAGCTTCCATACGCACAAGCGCCGGGCGCAAGAGCTGGGATTAACTGTGACAATCATCTATAATCCACACCTTGCATTGGACTTGGACCTGCCGGCTGACCTGGCTGCTTTTTTCAGGGAAGCACCTGACGACCCACTGGCCCAGTTCTGCAGGTCGCGCGCCGATGACGTGTTCAGATTTGAATGAAAAAAGAGCTGTCTTGTGGTAATATACCTTTCACGAAACTACCCATAGTATGGAGGCGAACATCATGGCTCAACAGTTGGCGATTGATGGTGGCGAACCAATTTGTACTGAACCATTCCCACCATGGCCCTACTTCACGCCCGAGATGATCGAGGCGGCTACCGAGCCGCTGAAATCGGGCAAGTGCAACTACTGGACCGGTCCGTTAGGAATGGAATTCGAGCAGAAGTTCGCCGAATGGTGCGGAGCCAAGTACGGCATCAGCACCAGCAGCGGCACGTCCGCCCTGCACACGGCCCTCGGCGGCCTGGGAATCGGGCCCGGCGACGAGGTAATCGTCCCCTCGTACACCTTCATTGCCTCCTCGATGGCAATCGTACAGGCGGGCGCAATCCCCGTGTTCGCCGACGTGGAACCGCAATCCCATACGCTCAGCGCCGAGGACGTGGAGGCAAAGATATCGGACCAGACCCGTGCCATAATAGTAGTTCACCTGTATGGCGAAGTCGCCGACATGGATGCCATCAACGCCGTAGCCCAAAAGCATGGTCTGCTGGTGATAGAGGATGCCGCCCAGGCGCACGGCGCCACCTACAAGGGCAATAAGGTTGGCACCATCGGCGATATCGGCTGCTTCAGCTTCTGTCAGAGCAAGACCATAACCACCGGTGGCGAGGGAGGCTGCGTGATAACCGATGACGAGGACGTGGCCTGGGAATGCCGGGCGTTCAGGGATCACGGCTATGATGTCCAACTGCGCCTCAAGCTCCTGGAACTGGAGGCCAGGCTCCCGTACATCCACAAGTCCGTCGGCTTCAATTTCCGGATGACTGAAATGCAGTCGGCAATCGGCCTGGAAGCGCTCAAGATCATCGACACCTGGAATTTGCCTAATCGCCGCCGAAACGGCGAGTACCTCATACAGCGTCTCAAGGACATCCCGCAAATCATCAGGCTGCCCATCCACAACGAGGAAAGACAGAACGGATTCTGGTTGTTCCCTATCATCGTGGACATTGATGCACTAACCTGCGACATCAAGCAACTAGGTGCAGCCCTAACCGCCGAAGGCATTCCCAACGGCCCGGTGATGTGGCCCCAGTCATACAAGGAGGCATGCTACGCGGAACACAACGGCTTTGGGCCGCTCAAATACCCGTTCAAGGCGCCATATGCGCGCCCGGAGGCTGTGGACTACAAGAATTGCTACTGTCCCAATGCCGCGTGGGTCGAGGAGCGTTGTTTCTGGGTACCCACGCATCCGACTTATGAGCTGGAACACATGAAGCTGATTGCAGACGGGATTGAGAAGGTCATCACTGCATACGCCAAGTAACAGGCTGCGGAGAACGCAACATCGGGCCGGCTGTCCGCTTGCGTGGACCATCCTTGCGGTAAGCAGTACAGCTCAGCCTCCGGCAGGGACGGCCGGCGGTGAGATGGCAAGAGGCATTATCGACAGTGGGGAGATGCCGTGATGAAGCGTGATTGGACAATGCCAGTACGCCTGGCAGGCATAATAGCAGGCCTCATGCTGATAGTAACCGGCGCGGCAGAGGCCAAAACGGACTTTGCCAAGCTGGCAACCCAGGTGAGCGAGGCGCGCCTGAAGCAGGATATGCGCTTCTTTGTCTCTCTGGGCTCGCGGGTATCAGGCTACCCGGGCAATGCGCGGGCTGCCGATTACATCATCAACGAGTTCAAGCGCCTGGGCATTGAAACCCTCGTCCAGGAATTCGACCTCCCCACACCGCTGGACCAAGGCGCTCAACTGCGCATCGGCGACAAGACCTACCAGTTGTCGTGCTTGTGGCCCAACCTGGTCCGCACCTCCCAGGTGCCCAGCCAAGGCATCAAGGGCAATGTACTGTACGTCGGTCGTGGCAATCTCGCTGACTACAACGGCAAGCAGGTAGCCGGCTCAATTGTGCTGATAGACTTCAATACAGGCCAAAACTGGCTCAACGCGCCCTTGCTGGGAGCGGCGGCTGTCATCTTCATCGAGCCGCAAACCACCACCCGCGGCGAGGCGGAGATGAAGTTCCTGCGCGTGCCGGTCAACGTTCCTCGTTTCTATATCCGCGCCGATGACGCAGACGACATCCTCGCCGCCGTCGTCCAGGGCGATGTGACCGGCGTGCTGACGGCCAACCAAACCTGGGTAAACAGTGTCAATCGAAACATTATTGGAATTATTCCCGGCACCGATCCGCAGCTTAGCAAGGAAGCCATGATTATCGAGGCATACTATGACTCGATCTCGGTGGTGCCGCGCCTCTCGCCCGGTGCCGAGAATGCCGTCGGCATCTGCGCCTTGCTGGAGATGGCACGCCTGCTTGCAGAGAATCCACCCAAGCGTACCGTGATACTGCTGGCAACCAGCGGGCACTTCGAGGCGCTGGCCGGCGCGCGCGAGTTTGTCGCGATGTGGGGCCGGGAGCCGCGCAAGGCGCGCGACCGCTACAAGCAGCTTGATAAGCTCAACAGGCAGCTTGCCGATCTGCAGCGCCAAAAGCAGCAACTGGCCAAGGCCATAGCCGAAGCCAAGTCACCGAGGGCCGGCGGCGGGCTGGGACAGGTAGCCCGCACCAAGGGCATGGTCGCCATCGGGCAGCTCGAAATCACCTTGCCCAACGCGCTGCAGCGGGACAAGCGCCTGGAGCGTGATATCGCCCGCAAACAAAATGAAATAAGAATCTGGAAGCGACTGGACCAGTTCGACAAGATAAAGATGTTCATCGGCCTGGACCTAAGCACCAAGAGTCGCACGCTTGGCGTGTTCAATGTCGGCTCCTACTATCAACAGGTCCAATTCCTCCGCTTCTACTCTCCCGTCGGCAAGCAATTCGCGGTCCGTGCCAAACAAGCCGCCCTCGCACTGGGTATCACCCCCTCCGAGGCGTTTGTAGACGGCATCAATCCAATCAAGGGCCGCGACTGGACCACGTTCTTCCCCGGCAGGGTAGCATTCGACCACGAGATGGCCATCCGCGGGGGGCGGCCCGGCATCCTGTTTGCAACGGTCAACGACGGCCGTTCCGTGGTTGATACGCCGCTGGATACCTACGAGCATCTCAACCTGCCCAACATGTATGCGCAGATACGCCTGCTTTACGGCTTGCTGGTCGACTTCTTCAACGATGAGACATTAAGTCAGCAAGCGCTCAAGCGCGTTGACGCGCTGAAAAAACTGGGCGAACTGGTTGACATCAACGGAACGGTGCTGGAATTTAGGCGGCGCGAAAGTTTCGTACCCAATACGCCTGTCCCCAACGCCTTGGTGCTCGTGCAGGGCGGCTCGCGGATGATGCTCGGAGTCCACACCACGGTAATGACGATGGCCAACGAGACGAGCGAATTTACGCTCCGCGGCGAGGGGGCCACCGGACTGCGCCTGCTGGAAGCATATCGTTTCGATCCGCGCAACGGCAATATCGTCTACGCACCTGACTTGGGGCCCGACGGCGAGGGCAAGTATCCTCGCGCCGTTCAGGGACGGGCCGGCCTCAAGCGCCCGATCATCGTGTTCCGATGTGCCAGCATTGACATATTCGACCTGATAGACGAGCGCTATTTCCAGAGCCTGCAGACGCTGTTTGTCTATGACGCCAAGGACTTCAGTGAGCCGGTCTCGTACGGCTACTCGCTGCCACAGCCGCCGGGTGCCACTGAATTCCCCTCCTATGTCGAGCCCTGTGCCGTGGTCTACGCGCCTCCGGATACGCGCGCGCAGATAACCATGGGGATGGGGCTGCTGGGCGTGCGCATGGTGCTGATAAATGCCTCGGCCGACAAGCCGACCGGGGCCGGCTTTTTGGCCTCGAGTACTCCGCGTATCACGCTCACTCCCTTGCAAGTAGCCAAGGACATGTGGCTTATCGACGAAGACCGCATGCGCCGGTTGCAAGAGCGGGGAGTAATCGGCGGTGGCGCACGCAAGGGCGGCAAGCCAGGGCGCCAGGGACGCCTTGAAGAGCTGCATGCCTTGGCAAAGGCCTCCTTGGATGCCGCCGCAGAGGCTCTTGCCGCTCGCCAATATGATAAGGTCATCGCCGCGGCCCGCCATGCGTGGGGTTACGAATCACGCGCTTACCCGGACGTACAAAAAACCGCCCTGGATGTAGTGAAGGGTGTGCTGTTCTATCTGGCGATGCTGCTTCCGTTTGCCTACTTCGGCGAACGCCTGCTTATCGCCTCGCGCACCATCATCGGCCAGATCGTCGGCACCCTCGTCGTGTTTGTAATCGTCTTCATCATACTGGCCATGGTACATCCGGCTTTCAAGCTGACTGCTACGCCGCCCATCATCCTGCTTGCCTTTATCATCATGGCGCTGGCGGTATTGGTTATCGGCATTGTTACTGCGAAATTCAACGAAGAGCTCAAGGCCATGAAGCAATCCCGCGGTGGGGTGCACGAGGCTGACGTGGGACGCCTGTCGGCCACCGCCGCCGCCTTTCACCTGGGAATCGCTAACATGCGTCGTCGCAAGGCGCGGACCGCCTTGACCGCGGCAACGCTGATTATCCTGACGTTCACGGTGCTGAGCTTTACCGCTGTCAAGTCCCAAATCCGCACCAATCGCATCCAGCTGCCATACCCACCGGCATATCAGGGAATAATGCTGCGCGACCGGGCATGGCTGCCTTTGGAAGCCCCCACGGCCGACATTATCGCCAATTCGGTGGGGAAAGATGCTGTTGTATCGCCCCGTGCCTGGTACATCAGTGCGGACATCCAAAAAGAGCTGATGATTGATGTCTCGCTGACGGAAACACCAACCACGGTCTACACCATCAACGCGATACTGGGTCTGTCGGCCCAGGAGGCCAAGGTGCTGGATATCAAGCAGGCACTGGTGGCAGGCCGCTGGCTGCAGCCGGGCGAGAAAAATGTGGCATTGCTGCCGGTAACGGTAGCCAGTGGGCTGGGCATAACCAGCGAGGACGTGGGCCGCGTCTGGATAACTGTGTTCGGAACCAATTTCCGGGTTATCGGCTTGCTGTCGGAGGACCGTCTGCGACGCTTGAAGGATCTCGACGGCGAGGCACTGATGCCCGTCAACTATGCCTTGCTCAGGCCCGAGATCATCAAGGAGCTCCAGCGTCAGGCTCAACAACGCTCGCAGCTGGGAACGACCAGCGCCCAGTCGCTGCTGCAGGAATACAAGCATTACGGGCCTGAAAAGATCATCGTGCTTCCCTACAACACGATCCTGGAAATGGGCGGCACCTTGCGATCGGTGGCCGTTCGCTACCCCAGCTCCGAGGCGGTGGCGCCCGTCATCAAGGACATGATGAAGCGCTTTGCCCTCAGCCTCTACACGGGCATGGGGCCGATCACCTACTTGTTCAGCTCGGTGGGTACAACAGCCCTGACAGGGATGGAGACGCTGGTCATCCCCATCCTCATCGCCGCCCTGATAGTGTTGAACACGATGCTGGGCGCCGTGTACGAGCGGACGCGCGAAATCGGTATCTACAGCTCGCTGGGGCTGGCCCCCTCTCACATCGGCGCCCTGTTCCTGGCCGAAGCGGCGGTGTTCGCCAACCTCGGAGCCATTATCGGATACCTTATCGGTCAAATCCTGGCACGAATCCTGTTCGCCACCGGCAACACGGGGGGCATCGAACTGAACTATTCGTCAACCGCAGCCGTGGCCGTTACAATCGTCGTGATGGTTACCGTGCTGCTGTCTACGCTCTATCCGTCACGCAAGGCTTCCGAGATAGCCTCTCCCGGTATCGAGCGCAAGTGGAGCCTGCCCGAACCTGAGGGCGACTACATGCATATCCGCTTGCCGTTCACCGTCACGGGACGCGATGCATACGGTGTCGTGGCCTTCCTCAAGGAATACTTCGACCAATACGTCGGTTACGCAGGGGGAGAATTCCTCGCCGAGAACGTCCACGTGCAGCCAATACGCGCCGAAAACGGCACCGGGCTCACCGTAAAGCTGAGAATGTGGCTGGCGCCGTACGACCTGGGGGTGAGCCAAGACTTTGAGCTGGTGTGCTCACCCACCGGCGATGAGGATATCTTCGAGATATTCATCCACCTGCATCGCCTGGCCGGGGACATAACCTCGTGGAAAAAGACCAACACGTTGTTCATGGCGTCCGTGCGCAAACAGTTCCTCATCTGGCGCACTGTGCCTGTCAACGAAAAAGCAGCCTACGCCGAGCGGGCCGAAACGCTTCTGGAGGATACTGCCGAGGCGCTCCAGCAGGCCTGAGGGCCCGGCACAAGCATGGGTGGGGAAAAGAAAACGTGGGCTTGCCTTCGCAAGATTGCCCGGCGGGCTTCTGCCTTCGCTGGAGGGCTGCCGCCGGCCACTGCTTCACTTGCTGTGCGCTGCGCATATGCGCCACCCGTTGCTTATGTGACAGCAATCTGCCCGCTCTCACCAGGGGATAAATTGCACCACTGCCACACCGGGGCCGGTGAAGGTCACTTCAGCCTCGTTGGCCGCGGGACGATCGGCGACTTGAATGTCCGGGGATGAAGGGTCGAGTTTGCGCACCCTCAGCCTTGCGACATTAATCTCGCCGCGCGCCTGGACATGCACCTTGCGTGGCCCCTCACCCCCATAAGCGATGACAGCGGTGTTGGATGTCTTGGTGCGGATGCCTGCTGCCAGGACCTCGGGCAAGGGATTGGAGTAGTGGCATAATTCAGCGCCGGCCGGGGCCCAGTGGCGAAGCAGCCAGGCTGCATGGTACAACGCTGTTTTGTGGCCTTGTGGGTCCAGCAAGCCGGTGTGCTCGCCGCACAGGGAGTGGCAAATCACCTTGTTATGGGTCGGTGCCGCCACCAGCGTCACTGTCGCCAACCAAGCAGCAGCGAAGTAATCCCGTGGCGAATCTCCCCGTGGATAGACCGCCGCCGTGCCCATCCACAAGTCGGTGATGAAGAGGTTGCGTAGTTCAGGCCGCAGTCGCGCAACCAGGGCCCGCACTTCCGGAAAGCTGACCTGATGTGAAAGGTCGAAGGCCTCGCCCGTGCGGGCACTGGCCAGCGCCTCCTCGTCCGACAATTCGGCGGTGTGGCCGGAGAAAAAATGATAGCTGAGAAAATCGAGCCATCTGGCCGCTTTCACGAATTCGCTAATATGTCTTCGGTCTGCCGAGGCAAAACCCATGCCTCCGACATAGGCGTACGGGCCGGGATCGGCCTGCTTGAGATCCGTGGCCAGCGTGTTGTAAGCCTCCAGCGCCGCCTCGATGTTTGCGTACTGGCCGCTCTCCAGCGGTTCAGGGAACAGTTCGTAGTAATGGCTCGTGGGCGCCCCCGTGCGGCTTTCAGCCACTTCAATGCACGTCTTGTAGAATATGTCCCATAGTTCCGTCTCTTGGCCGGCATCGTCTATTGCAGCCGCCGGCGGGCGACAAGACAGCATCCAGCGTGCGTTATGGCGCTCTATCCAGTCAAGATGCCCGGTCAGCCTATCAACGTCATAGCATTTCTGTTCGCTATTGAAGTAGTTATTCAGGCGCACGAGCACCACGCATGGCCCGATGTTCGCCAGGTACTCACCGAGACGCTCCTCGGCAGGCCCCCCTTCGTCAATGAGCGCGGCGGCGGCAGGATCCAACTGTACTCCTATCTGCCCCAGTAACCTTGCTTGCGTCATGGAAAAATCAATGACTACCGAGGTCTCCGTAGGGGGTGAGGGCGCCAGCCCGGCCGTCTGGGTGGGCTCGGCTACGATCTGGTCCACGTAGAAACGAGACGCCGGCCACGAACCGTAACGGGCAAGCTCCAGGTAGCGGACCCAGGGCAATTCCGTGCTGGTGAGGGATTTACCGCTGTCATCCACAAAGCCGAAGAACCGCAAGGAAAACCGCTGCCACTGCGTGGACTTGACGGTCAGCGTCTGCTTGTACTCTGTTGCCGTGGATTTATCCGGCGGAAACACCTTCAATACCACGGTCAGTTTCTGCGGTGTGCCGTCCCCTTTCATCCACAGGCTGAGCTGATTGCAATTGTTCTGCACCCAGGCGGCGCCCTTCACCGCACACCGCACAAGTGCCCACGTCTCGTTCCCTTCCAGGAATTCCACCAGCGCTGACTGCCTTCCGCCCTCCTGGGGAGCGGGGCGGGCAACGGGGTAGATGTTGCACAGCGAGGCCGGCTCGCCCTGTGCCGCCAGGCCGTCAAGCGTCTCCCACTCCCCGACGCCGGTCTCGAAGTCCTCAATCAGCACCTGGTCCGCCAGAACCGACGAGGCCAACACAGCGCAGAGAAAAATGTTCAACACATAGCGCCTGTGCATGGAAATCCCCTCCGACCGGCGAGGATAGATCTTCCGACGGCGCAGTCGGCCGGCTGCCTGTCAGCCGAGTTGCCTGCAAATCATTGCGGCAAAACAGCCAGCCCCGAACCCGTTGTCAATATTGACCACCACCACGCCTCCGGCACAGGAGTTGAGCATTGTCAGCAAGGGCGCTATGCCGCCTAGATTGGCTCCATAGCCTACACTGGTCGGCACTCCTATCACCGGCTTGTCCACCAGTCCCCCGACCACGCTGGCCAACGCCCCTTCCATGCCCGCCACCACCACGATTGCGCTTGCACTGTCCAGAAGTTGCCGGTGTTGCAACAAGCGGTGGATGCCGGCCACCCCCACATCGAACAAGCGCTGCACGCGGCAACCAGCCGCCTCCGCCGTCACGGCGGCTTCTTCGGCCACGGGAATATCGGCGGTTCCGGCTGATATGACCAACGCCATGCTCTGCGTCCGGCTCGCCGGCCCACCGATCTGAATGATACGGGCCTGCTCATGATACACGGCCTCGGGTATTGCTGCATGAATGTGGTCGAATATCTCCGGCCGGGCGCGGGTAGCCAGAACAACATCGGCGTTCTTGCGTAAGGACCGGACTATCCCCTCGATCTGTTCAACCGTCTTGTTCTCACACAGCACAACCTCGGGGAAACCCTGGCGTAGCGCCCGGTGATGGTCCACCTTGGCATAGCCGAGGTCCTCGAAGGGGAGATCGCGCAACCGGGCCACGGCCTGTTCGATGCTCAGCCGCCCTGCTGCCACTTCCTCCAGCATCCGTTTGAGACGTTGTTCATCCATCTGTCCACTTCTCACCGTACCTGTTACAACGGCAAATCCACCGGCGTTCCCCGCTCATTGGACAGGTGCGCAGCCTCGGCCACCATCGTGTTTTGCAGCCCCTCGGTTCCCGGTATCGTCACCGGCGTGTCGTTGGCCACGGCTTCAATAAACTCACGCACCTCCCGCTGCACGCCGTCCTCGTAGCCCTCTGAAGTCTTATCATACGGGACCTCGACGGGTTGGTCCCCCTTCTTCATGTAGGTGACCAGCTTGGTCTTGTTGTCGTAGTAGATGGTGCCCTCTGTGAGGAATATCTTGCCTTCGTAGGTGCCCAGGATCGCGCTGTGGCCGGCCAGCAAGCAGCCTTTGCCGCCGTTTTCAAACTCCATTAACACGTAAGCGGTATCCTCGTAATCTATGCCCTCGGCGATGTAATGGCCCAACGAGCCGTACACGCGCTTGACGTTGCTGCCCAGCACCGTGCGCATGAAGTCGATTTCGTGAGCTGAAAACTCAAACAGCGGCCCGCCGCACTTGTCCGCCTGTTCCCGCCAACCGCCGGCGTAGGGGGTGTCTTTCCAGGAACCGCCGATGCGGGTCGTTTGCATGCAAAACGGCTCGCCGAGTTCGCCGCTGCGCACCAGGTCCCACATGTAGACATACGGGGCGATGTAGCGCAGCACCTGCCCGACCATCAGCTTCACTCCGGCCCGCTCAGCCGCCTCCACCATCTGCCGGGCGTCTTGGGTAGACAGTGCCATGGGCTTTTCGCAAAACACGTGCTTGCCGGCCTGAGCGGCTCGTATGGTCATGGGTGCGTGCAGGAAGTTCGGCGCCGCCACGAACACGGCATCAACATCATCGCGACTGATAACATCCTCGCTGTCCGCGCAGTAGTCGCACCCCAGCTCTTCGGCCAGCTTGCGAGCCCTTTCCACTTGCGGATCTGCAACACATGTTACGGCAGCCAGCTCCACGCCCTTGGCGGCACGTATCAACGAGGCCCCCATGCCGCCGCAGCCTATTAAAGCAACATTGACCTTTTCCATTGTGTCACAATTTCTCCCTTGCTTACAATTTTCGGGCATAACGCCCGGTTGCTGCTACAACCCATGCAAACACAACTTGCGGTTCAACTCTCCTGTTGCTTGTCACTCTGCGCCGGTTTCTGTTGCAGCGGCCGGCGCAGCAAGATGTTTACCACCTCGTTGCCCGACATCATGATGGGCTCCCAGCCCTCTACTATCATGTGCGACATGCGTTCATTGAGGTGGGTCACAGACCCTCCGGCCGGTAATTGAACGACACGATATTCATATCCCGCCATGTGAAGTTATCCTCCCTCAAACAAGATCAGGTAAGTGCCGGGCTGTTGCCGCGCCCCGTAACCCATTCGATCGCCGCGTAACATCCTACAATGACAGCACGGCCCCCTGCATGATTGCAGCGTTTGTTCGCCACTGCGCAAGCAGCATATCAGCTATTCGTCGCAGTGGCGTGCATCTCCTTCCTACCTGCTACCACGATGTAACCGCCGCGACACAATCCTGCATCAACGTCGCCGATTGGGGGCCACTGCACTTCACCTGCCGACCTTCCTGCCGATTTAACAGCCAGACGGTGGAGGGAAAGCACTGATACGGAGGGGTGTTCATGACGCCGCAAGGCGCGCTTCCAGCTCGCGCACATACGCCATCATACTTTGTCGACAACGATCCGCCCAGCCAACCATCTCACTTCAACAAGCCGCTGCAGTTGCTGAAAGGTTTCTACCCTCGGGCCCATGCCGCGGGAGCGGCTTGGCTGGCGGGGACCGTGATCCATTGCACCTCACCGGTCGTGTGGCTCTACGGTTCCCGCCCCCTGACTGCGCAGGCGGTCAGGGACTGCTCGCGCCAACTGCTGCAGGAAGCCAACGAGGTGCGAGGTAAGCACACTGACTTACCGCTGGTATTGTTGCAGCCTACCAGCTTGTACGCCTGGGACAAGCCCGAGATACCGCCTGGCGATCTTCACTCCACCTCTTACCGGGACTTCTACGTCCCGGCCGAGGATGATATCCCGCGGGCAATCGTTCGCATCGGCGTGGAATCTCCCGCCGCGGCAGACTGGCAGGCCCTGCAGGAAATCGCCCAACAGATCGGATCGCAGATAGCGGCACTGGTAGTTGTAGACGGCGACAGCGGCCGCAGTGAACTGGCCGAGCAGGCGACGGATGGCATTTTGCGCTTGCTGCAAGCCCAACAGGGTTCTGAAGCCTACAAGCTGCCGGACCTTTCGTTGGCGCTCGTCGAGGTGCAGACCACTGCAGGAGACCTCTCCCCCACCATGTGGGAACAGATCGAGGCTATCATAGCCGCCAATTCGCGCAGCAGCGACTACATCGCGCCAATGAGCAGCGGAACCTTCGCCATCGTCATGCCTGACACTGATGCGCGCGGGGCGCTGATAGGCGCCGACCGCCTGCGGAAGGTGGTGGAGGAGTTCGCCCGTGCCCGGAACGTGGAACTGCGCGTTTGTATCGGCGTCAGCAGTTGGGATCCTGACCGCAACGCCGAGCAGCTGTTATGGGAAGCCAGCCAGGCGCTTCGACAAGCCAAGAACAACGGTCACGGTGCGGCATTCCTGTACGTATGAGAGCCTGCTTGCGAAAGACAGGCAGACACCGGTCGGCATGTCAGGACAGTTCGCGGATATAGTTGAGCATGCCGCCGGCCAGTATTATCTTTCTTTGCCTGTCGGTGAGAACCGGCTTGGCCGGTATGCGGGCCCCTGAGGAAACATTTTTGCCCGCCAGGATCTTGCCTGCCAGGAGGGCTTGCCTGATGTTGTCAAACTCCAGTACATCCCCTTCGTTCAGTTCATCGTACGTCGCCCGCTCTATCTGCAGCGGCAGGATGCCGAAGTTGACAAGGTTGGCCTGGTGGATGCGCGCAAACGAGCAGGCCAGCACGGCCCGCACTCCCAGGTAACGGGGTGCGAGGGCGGCATGCTCGCGGCTTGAGCCTTGCCCGTAATTGTCTCCACCCACGATAAACCCACCCCCCTGGTCAAGCGCACGCTGAACGAAGCCGGCATCCACCTGCTCAAAGACGTGCCGGCTGAGGGCAGGTATGTTGCTGCGCAGCGGCAGTATCTTGGCCCCGGCCGGCATGATGTGATCGGTAGTGATATTGTCACCTACTTTGAGCAGGACCGGCAACCGCAATGTGTCCGGCAACGGTTCAAATTCGGGGAGGGGCTTGATGTTGGGCCCCCGCACGATCTGCACGTTGCTGCCATCTTCCGGCGGCAGAATAAACATGCTGTTGTCCACGTCGAAGCGCGAGGGCAGTGCGATATGCGGTGGAGCGCCCAGTACCCGCGGATCGGTTATCTGCCCGCTGATGGCGGCCGCTGCGCATACCTCGGGGCTGGCCAGGTACACTTGGGCGTCGGGGGTTCCGCTCCGACCGCGGAAGTTGCGGTTGAATGAGCGCAGGGAGATGCCCTCGCTCGGAGGCGCCTGCCCCATCCCGATGCAGGGCCCGCATGCCGTTTCCAGGATGCGAGCCCCCGCTGCCACCAGGTCCGCCAGCGCGCCGTTGGCTGCCAGCATCCACAGCACCTGCCGCGAGCCGGGCGAAATCGTCAGGCTCACATCGGGATGGACCGTATGCCCCCTGAGTATGGCCGCGACCATCATCATGTCGCGTAGCGAGGAGTTCGTGCAGCTTCCGATGCATACCTGGTGCACCGGCGTTCCGGCCAGTTCACTGACCGGGACCACTGCATCCGGGCTGTGAGGCTGGGCCACGAGGGGCTCTATCTTTGCCAGGTCCAGTTCCAGTGTCTCCTCGTATTCGGCATCCTCGTCGGCTCCCAGCTCAACCCACGCCTCCTCACGCCCTTGGGCGGCCAGAAACTCCCGTGTGCGCGCATCGCTGGGGAACACCGAGCTGGTGGCCCCCAGCTCCGCCCCCATGTTCG
Source organism: Candidatus Zipacnadia bacterium (assembly GCA_029819875.1). Lineage (GTDB taxonomy): Bacteria > Armatimonadota > Zipacnadia > Zipacnadales > Zipacnadaceae > JALGVG01. The sequence continues at coordinate 24,196 of JALGVG010000004.1, forward strand.
CGATGGTAGCCCGCTCGGGCACCGTCAACGTCAGCACCCCCGGGCCCAAATATTCCATCACCTTGCCTACGCCGCCTTTGACCGACAAGCGCCTCAGCAGCTCCAGTATGATGTCCTTGGCGGTAACCCACGGAGCCAGCCGGCCATGCAGGCGCACTCCCACCACCCGCGGGGCCGTCAGGTAAAAGGGCTGGCCTGCCATCGCCGCCGCGACATCCAGCCCCCCGGCTCCCACGGCGAACATCCCCAAGCCTCCGGCAGTAGGCGTGTGGCTATCAGACCCCAACAGCGTCTTGCCCGGCACGCCGAACCTCTCCAGGTGTACTTGGTGGCAAATCCCGTTCCCAGGTCGCGAGAACACCACGCCGTACTTGGCTGCCACGCTCTGCAAGTAGCGGTGGTCGTCGGCATTCTCAAACCCCACCTGCAGCGTATTGTGGTCGACGTAGCTGACCGATAGCTCCGTGCGAACGCGCGCAATTCCCAGGGCCTCAAACTGCAGGTACGCCAGCGTTCCCGTAGCATCCTGGGTAAGAGTCTGGTCTATTCGAATCGCTATCTCCTCACCCGGCTGCAGTTCACCGCACACCAGGTGGTTCTTCAGCAACTGCTCGACAATTGTCCCTTTCACTGTTAACCTCCATTATTGAAATTCAGCCTCGCCCTCTCCATCTATCTGCTATCCAAACCCATACGACGAACAGATACCTCTTATGCGCCGGCGCAGGCGCACCGCCACAGTATTGATGGTCCCCAAGACGAATAGAAACTCTGCGCTGCCGGTCGCGCAGATGCTGAAGTATACTAAGCCCTTCTGCGCTCAAATATGACAGCTTTTCCCTTTTGGGTGGCAATTTTTTGTGTCACAATAACCCGCAACCCGGCAACAATGCAATAATACAGTGGGCAAGGGTCCAGGTCAACGGTGCAAGCCTTGCCGCCCGGCATGTGCCGGCCGCCGATGCATGACCTTCAGGGGCGCTTCCCCGGCCGGTCCGGCCAGCGGTTGTTGAATAGAACGCGGCCTTAGCCTTGCCCTCCGGCGGCGTTCGTGCTACATTAAACGCAACGCCATCAGATCCGTGACAAGCGGCCGGCCGCCACTACATGACCGCGTGACAAACGGTGCAAGCATGTTTGATATCGTAGCTATCGGTAGCTATCGGCAGTGCCACCCAAGACGTGTTTCTGGACATCAGTAGGTCACATATCATTCGCATCGAAGACGCCGATGGGGAGCATGCTTACTTGGCGCTCGAATACGGCGCCAAGATCCAGGCCGACAAGGTGTTCCTGGCCACCGGTGGGGGAGCTACCAACGTGGCGGTCACCTTCGCGCGAATGGGGTTGCGTACCGCTTGCGTCTGCAAGGTGGGACGTGATAGCGTCAGCCAGCGCATCATTGACGAACTACAACCGGAGGGCATAGACACCTCGCGATTCACCTACAGCGACGAACTGCACACCGGCTTTTCAGTCATCGTGACCACCTTCACGGGCGACCGTACTATCCTGGTTCACCGCGGTGCAAGCACGGCCCTATCCCGGGAGGATGTGCCCTGGGATATTATCGCCCGCACGCCGTGGCTTTACCTGGGCTCCATGGCCGGGCCGGCTGCCGAGCTGTGGCCTGTCATTGCGCGGTTTTGCGGCGAGCACGGCGTGAAACTGGCCATCAACCCGGGGCGCTCGCAGCGGGTTCTGGGGTTGGAGGGGCTGCGCGACGTCTACGCCAACACGACGATTATCTTCGTCAACCAGCAGGAGGCACGGCAACTGACAGGGGTCCCCCAGGAGCGAGGACCTGACGACGAGACAAGGATGCTGCAAATGCTGCATGATGCCGGGTGCCAATACGTCGTCATTACAGATGGCGCGGCGGGAGCTTACGGCTACGATGGGACAGCGCAGTACTTTGTACCCGCTTACGAAGTGGACGAGGTCAGCACGGTGGGGGCCGGCGATGCGTTCGCTGCCGGATGCGTGGTGGGACTGTTCCGCAACCTGAAACTGCCGGACGCCATGCGCATAGGAGCGGCCAATGCCGCCCATGTCGTGCAGGAACATGGGGCCAAGCGCGGCATCATCTCCTGGCAGCGCGCCCTGCAGTTTATTGCTGAACAAAAGTGAATATCGCCGCCGATTCAGTGGAGCTCGATTGACGTTGTCCTCATGGGCAAGCGTTCCAGCCTCATGGACCTACGGACTAACCTCTTCACAAGAAAGGATGTATCGTACTTGAAATTCCACGCGGTCACAGGATATGTAGCACTAGGGTTGGCAGTCGGCATCCTATCCGGCTTGCTTGGCATCGGGGGCGGCATTCTGATGGTGCCGGCGCTGACGCTTCTGTGGGGCATGAAAATGCACATTGCGATCGGCACGTCCCTGGCAGTGATGATCCCCAGCGCCCTCGCCGGCGTTTTGCGCCATCATTTTTCGTACGGCAACGTGGACTTCGTCGTTGCCATACTAGTAGCAATTGGTGCCATAGTCGGCAGCTTCTGCATTGGTGCCCCGCTTGCCGAGGTATTGCCATCCTCGGTCCTCAAGCGGATTTTTGGCGCTGCCATGATAGTCTTGGGCGTCTACTATGGCTGGCTTCAGCCCTACATCGCGCATATCGCCGCAAACGGTCGTTAACCATCACACCCAACCATCTGCCGGGGCGACGTCATGAAGGAGAGTGTGAAGCAGTTGAGGAGGACAGCATGGACGGTAGTTGCCGCGCTACTGCTCTTGGACACCTGCATGACCGCCACGGCCAGCAAGTCGCTCTCCTCGTTGGAGATAACCGTCTGTATCATGGAACCGACGTGGGCGCTGTTAAGTTGGCAACCCGGCAGAGGTGTTGACGCTTACCGGGTCTCGTATCGGTCAACCATTCGCCTGCCCAAGCAGCGTTGGCGCATAGTTCAGACGCAAAACCCCTGGCATCTTCTGCGCGACTTGAAACCAGATACCGAATACCAGGTGCGCATCAGTGCACTGGCCCGGGGCGCTGCTGCGGGGAAGCGGTACGCCGTGCTGGCCCGTGGCGAGGCGTTGTTTACTACTCCACCCGACCGGGCGAGGCTTTGGCAAGGGCTTGAAATACACCCCAGCCGGGCGTTGAATACCCTCGGCGCCACCACCTGGCCCGCACTGGCCTCCCTGTCAGAGCGGTTGTTCCTGTTTGAATTCCTGGCCGGGGGGCTGTATGTATCGGAGCTGAAACCCGGCCGATTGACGCCGCTTTACAGCCTGCCACTGCTCGCCGGCACAGAGGGCACTGATCGCTTCTGCTTGACTGCGTGCGTGTTGGGAGGGCGGATATGGTTGACTTGGATCGAGCGGCAACAGGCAGGCGGCATCCAGATGCTGGCTTCGTGGGCACCTGATGAGGAAGGCCCTATCACGCCCACCGAAATCGCCCGGGCACGCTGGTGCTCCATGGCGCCTGCGGGTGACCAGTTGTGGCTCGTGTGGCAGCCTGCAGGTTCCGGTGACAAGCCGTTTGTGGCGGCGCCGTACACGATAGGCGTGGGACTGGGACAATCAACCCTCTGGGATGATACTCCCCCCGGAGCAGTCCAGCCCTCGGTCGCCTCGTTCCACGCCCAGATGGCCATTCCGTTTATAGTGGAACAAGACGGGCGCCGTTCGCTGTGGTGCACGCTGTTCAACAGCGAAGCGTTCACTGATATGCGGATGTTGCGACGCCTGGGAGACAGTTCCACGCCCCGCGCCTGCGCGCTGGAAGGTTCCCTGTACGTGGTCTACAACAACCACCTGCACTATTCCCAGGGTGCAACGCCCAGAGCGGACCTGGTGGTGACCCAGGTCGACCCCGGCGGTTTCAGCCTCAGCAGCACGGTATTGGTGGGGGATGGTAATTTCAACTGCTGCGCCTCGCTGGCACTCCTGGATGGATCCCTGTGGGTGGCTTACAACAAGTCATTCGCCGATCCTGCCACCTCCCGGCTCATCAACCTGGGGACTTTCTTGACGCGCATTGCACTGCCGCCCCTGCAGACCTCCTCCTGAGACTGTCTACCCCGGCACTGCTATATCGCAGTGGCAAAGGCTTGCAGGATTTGGGTCAGCACTATCAAGGCCTCGGCAGTGGCATCAACGACGTCGGACTCCTCGTTTTCACCCATTGACAGCATCAGCCAACTGCCGTTGCTCAGTTGCATTTCCAACAGGTTGTTGCCCACTTCCTCGGTGGTCTGCGCATAGCTGGTGCTGCCGGTGGCCGTGTAAAGCACCGCGGCCGCCCACCCTACAAATGCGCTCCTTTCGCTGCTGTACCGGTCATCAGAGCAGCCCGCTATGAATGTCATGTAGGCTTGTGCGGCATCCAGGTATTTTCGCTCGCCGGTTGCCTCGTACATCAGGCCCAAGAAACCGGCAGCCATGGCCGGTACATGGTACCATTGCTCGGGCTTGGTAGCATCCACCAGGTACATCTTCAGCATTGCATCGGGAATGGTAGTGATGAGTGTTTGCCCATTGCGCACTGCGTAGAAGAGGTGGGTATCGGCCCCGGCAGGTTGTTCATCCAGCAGCCAGATGAGGAACTCGGCGGCGCTTGCGGCTGCCTCCAGGTTACCGGTGTGAAGCATGGCCAGGCCCACTGTGGCCGTGGTCAACGCATCCTGTTCGTCGTCAAAGCCGGCGCTGGGCCCAATGCTGAAAAAGCCACCGGTCTCGGGATGTTGCAAGGTGGCCAAGAATGAAGCTGCGGGTATGGAGATTCCGAATTGGCCCAGCCGGTGCGCACCGCATACCACCCATGAGTTGGCAAGCAGATAATGGCTCTGGTGAAGGGGAGTGCGCGGGAAATGACCGCCGATATCACCCTCCTCGTCCAGGCAGTTGGCCTGTATCCAACTGCACAATCTTGCCGCCCGTTCGACCTGCCCCATCACCGCCAGCGCCATCAATACCTTGTGAAAGGTGGCTACTCCCAGTCGCACGGGCCTAAACGAGCCGTCCTCGTTTTGCTGGCTCAGTAACCATTTGGTTCCTGCGATTGTCGCCTGCCGGTACCTCTTAATGTCCATCAGTTAACCTCCGAATTATGACTGCACCGCTGGTGTCAGGAGACCAGCAGAACATGCTTATTCCTTGCCGGTGCCAATCATTCCTCCATCCTCCGGCCCAGAAGGTCAAGCCAATACGGTAACGAATATGTTGCCTCGATGAAGCCGGCCACAATTATTGAACCCGACGACGCGCACCAAGCACTGCTCAGAGAGTTTGACCTCAGGGAGATAGACAACCCTCAAGCGCGGGCTGCACATCGCCTCAAGTACATGGCACGCCTCAACGCCGTGCTCCGGGCGGTACAGCGGGCTGTCCCGGCCGGCGGCCGCGTGCTGGAGGTGGGCTGCTCGCAGGCAAATGCCAGCTTGCTGCTGGCAGAGCAGGGATATCGGGCCGTCGCCGTGGACTTGCTGCCCGCGGCGCTCGCTTATGCGCGCAAGAAATACCAGTACGGGCAGTTCATGCCTGTAGTCGGCAATGCCGCGCAACTGCCCTGTGCACCCGGCAGCTTCGATGCCGTCATCCTCGGCGAGCTGCTGGAACACTGCTCCCAGCCACCCTTGATCATTTCACAGGCGCTGGACAAGCTGCGGCCGGCAGGCCTGCTAGTTGTCACCACACCCAATCGCTCGCTGCGCTCCGGCAGCCTGCCGACCTACGGCGAATTCGAACCCTCCACCGACAGTGAACATCACCAGTACGGCCCCCACGGGGACCACCATCTTTTCGTCTTCACCGCCGGCCAGCTACGGCGCCTGCTGGCGGACTGCGGCCTGCAAAACGTCCGTCTGCGCCTGATCGGGTGCCCGGTGATGTCGGACAGGTTCTTCCCGCTCAAACGGTTGCTGCCGTTGGGGGTCATAAACCTGGTGAGTGACTTGGTATGCAATGTGCCGATTGTCGGGCCCAAAGTGGCCTACACGCTGATGGCCACCGGCCGCAAATCTTCGCACGAAAGGAGCTGTCAATGAACGATAAGCGCGTCTTCGTATGCTTTACCATGGATTGTGAAACATTACAGGGCAGGGCGGGGGCCGGCGGGCCCGCGGACTGGAAGCTGGCGGAGCAGGCAATGCGCGGATACGTCGAGTACCTTGCCGACCGCGGCTACAGTGCTACCCTCTTCCTGGTCCCCGAGACTGCAGAGGTACTCAGCCATGTAGCCCAAGACCTTGCGGCGGCGGGTGCAGACATCGGTTCACACATGCACCCACAGGACGCTGATGTTGGATATGACGGCTACCTGGGTGAGTTTGACTACGACACGCAGTGGCAGATCCTTGGCCGGGCGCGCGACCGTTTCGCCCAGGCCATCGGCTTTGCACCGACCTCATTCCGCCCCGGTAACTTCTCCGCCAACAACCACACATTCTCCGTGCTCGTCGACTTGGGTTACCGGCAAGGAAGCGTGTCATTGCCGGGCCGGCAGATAGCCAAGATTGCCGCGCGCTGGGACGGCGCCGAGCCTTTCGCGCACTGGGCCAACGGCAACGACTACAAGCGTGCGGGCAACCTGGATTTCCTGGAGCTGCCTTGCACCGCTCATCCCCAGGACGCCAGCCACCCTCGCGAGGGCGTAGACCCCCGGCACCTGCGCCTGGAGCGCGACGACTTCTGCGAGTACGGCCGCCAGATCGTCGAGCAAAGCCTGGACATGCAGATAGCAAACAATCACCCGCTCAAGGTGATTGTCGCCATGACCCACAATACGCGCGACTACGGCAACCCTGCCGAGCCTGCCCGACAGCACCTGCAGTGGCTGTTGGATACCATCGAGCAGGCAGCCGCCGCCCGCGGGTTAGAGCTGGTGCCGGCTACTCTTGCCCGGATCCGTGCCGCTGCTGTGGCCCTGCCGCTGCATCCGGACGCAGGCACTGGCTAGTATTTCCAGGATGACGTCGTCGTAACTCATCCCTGCCGCCTTCGCGGCGGCAGGGATGTCCGATATTTCGGTCAGCCCGGGCACACTGTTCACCTCGTGGATCCAGACGGCGCCTTGGCCATCAACGTGCATGTCCACCCGGCTGATACCCAGGCATCCGAGCTCCTTGTGTGCCGCCAGCGCCGCTTCCTGGGCCAACTCTGCTGTTTGCGGCGAAATGCGAGCCGGGCAAATGAGGTCCGTCATGCCCTTGGTGTACTTGGCCTCGTAGCTGTAAAACTCCGTTCGCGGCACAAGTTCCAGCACCGGCAGCGCCCGCGTTCGCGGCCCCACGCCGATGATGCCGACCGTAATCTCCGGGCCCTCGATAAACCGCTCGATAATGGCAGCCCCGAACTCGTCAACGCACCGGGCGATCGCCGTCTGCAGTTCATCGCTGCTCTTGGGAATACTCACACCCACACTCGACCCCTGGTCAACAGGCTTCACCACGCACGGCAAACCCACTTGTTCGATGACTTCATCCGCGCTGCATGCTCTTTGCTCGCGGCTGACGTACACCCAGTCGGGAGTCGGCAGGTCAACCGCCCGCAGTATGCGCTTGGTCTGGTGCTTGTTCATCGTCAGCGCACTGGCCAGCACGCCGGAGCCGGTGTAGGGGATGCCGGCCAGCTCGAGAACAGCGGCGATGGTCCCGTTTTCCCCCGCTCCGCCGTGCAGGGCGTTGAAACACACCTCCGCCTCCGCCTGCCGTATTTGCTGGACCAGGTTCGGGCCCGGATCGATGGCCACGGCATCAAATCCATGGCGCTGCAAGGCGCTCAATACCCCTTTACCTGACCGCAGCGACACTTCCCGCTCGCTGGATCGGCCTCCCATCAGCACTGCAATGCGCTTGCCCTTCAATGCATCCAATTGACATTCACAATTAGCGGCCTTCGACAGCATTCGTATCAACCGGTTCCGTGTTAGTGTCTTGCTGCGACGTTTCCCGGCGCTGCGGCAACTGCATAAGCAGCGAGATGTCAACTCCTTGTGCGATCTGGCCGGGCTCCAGGCTCAGCGGCGGAGGCGGGCCTTCCTGGTCCGCTTTCTGCAACCCGTAAAAGCCCGCCTTGTCCGCCGGGCCGATTTGCCCGTCCCCGTTGGCGTCGCCAAATGCCCCGACATAGTAGTTGGCTGCATGCAGTGCGGCGCAGTAGCGGCCCTTGTCGTCACACTTTACCTGCACGATCTTTTCGCTCAACTGCGGGTCGCCGAAGAATATCACGATGGCACCGGGTGCCGGCTCCCCCGCGGCCCGCACCGTGCCGCTGACAATCGCCGGCAGCGAGCCGATCTGAATCCTGGGCCCCCGCGTCCTGCCCTGGTCCTTCACCAGCAGTCCCCGCGTGTCAATGCCCCACTCCAAGGGCACCGTGAGCCCGTCGACGTTTTCGTTCACCTCCAGGTGTAACACCGGCATGTTGGGTCCCAGTGCGGCCGAGTACTCGGCAATGCCGACGATGTCACCTGCGTCTATTCGCCCGCTGCCGTTGAGATCTTGGACAGCCAGCAGGTGATACCCTGCCGGGGGCAGCTCAACCGAAAATGCTCCTTCCTTGTCGCACTTGGCGGCGGCAGAGACAGCGCGCGGGAACACGGCGTCGAACAGCACGAAAACCGGCAAGTCCCCGTCAAGGAGGGTCTCGCACCGCCCTGTCACAGTGGCACGCCCCGCCTCCGGTAACGGCGAGGGAGGCCGTACGGCAATTGCCTTGAGCCTGCCGTCGGCTTGTGCTTGGACGGATATGCTTATCATAACAGTGGGAGAGAGCATCCCGCGGTCAATAACAAGCGGCGGAGGGCCCTGCCGGCGCGTCACGTCGGTCACGCCGTAAAATCCCATCCCGTCGCCCGCGTCCCACTTGCCGTTGCCGTTGGTGTCAACTACGGCCACCAACCAGTAAGCGCCGGGCGGCAGCAGCAGGATGAAATTGCCGCTCGCGCTCTGGGTATTGACCGCCGCGACGAGCCGAGTGTGCCGGGCATCGGAGAATACCCGTATGTTGCCGCGGCTGAGGTCGTGTCCAGGCCATGACAAGTAGCCTATCACGGGCACGCGCTCGGGCTCCGAGGTCGGCTGTTCGGTTGCCCCGGCCCCATGAGCGGCTGCCAAGCCGACAAGCAGCAATACATAAATCAAACACTTTCGCATATGCAATATTCTTGGGCGAGACATTGGTAGCATTTGTCCCTGCACCTATTATTCGCACGGCGCAGCCCTCTGACCTGCGCACAGGCCGCATGCATTTTTGCCCGGAGACAGACAGAAAGAAGGGCGGAAACAATCGTTTCCGCCCTCGTCAATTGCCGTTACCGGGCCGCTACATCATGCCCGGCATGCCGCCCATTCCTGCACCTGCCCCGCTGCCGGCGCTCTTCTTGTTCTCCTCTATCTCGGAGACGGCACTTTCAGTTGTCATGATCATGCTTGCAATGCTTACCGCGTTTTCGAGGGCCGAGCGGGTGACCTTCAACGGATCGGCGATGCCGGCCTCGATCATGTTCACATATTCACCCTTGGTCACATCGAAACCGATGCCGTCCTTGGCTTCCGCTATCTTCATGACCACGACGCGGCCTTCATAGCCGCCGTTTTCGGCGATTGCCACTGCCGGCCCGGCAAGTGCGTCGCGTACTATCTGAATGCCGGTCTTGACATCCTCGTTGTCGGCACGCAGCTTGTCCAAGGCCGACATTGCGTGGATCAGCGCTGCACCGCCGCCGGGCACGATGCCTTCTTCAACCGCCGCCCGGGTTGCGGACAGAGCGTCTTCAAAGCGATGCTGCTTCTCCTTCAACTCTGTCTCGGTCGCCGCTCCCACGTTAATGCGAGCGACACCGCCGGCCAGCTTCGCCAGCCGCTCTTCCAACTTCTCGCGATCGTAGTTGGAGTCCGTCTCCTCGATCTGGCGGCGGATCTGGTTGATGCGGGCCTTAATGGCCTCAGACGAGCCGGCGCCGTCAATGATGGTCGTGGTGTCCTTGTCCACCACTATGCGCCCGGCCCTGCCCAGCATGTCCAACGTCACGTTTTCCAGCTTGATACCGAGATCCTCGGACAAGAACGTGCCGTCGGTGAGAATGGCCATGTCTTCCAGCATCGCCTTGCGCCGGTCGCCAAAGCCGGGTGCCTTCACCGCCACACATTGCAGCGCACCCCGCAGCTTGTTGACCACCATCGTCGCCAGCGCCTCGCCCTCTACATCCTCGGCAACAACCAGCAGCGGCTTGCCGGCATTGACTATCTGCTCGAGGACGGGCACGATGTCTGTAACGCTGCTGATCTTCTTCTCGTACAGCAGCACGTAGGCGTCATCCAGCACCACTTCCATGCTCTCGGGGCGGTTGACAAAGTACGGCGACAGGTACCCCTTGTCAAACTGCATCCCCTCCACCAGTTCCAAGGTCGTCTCCATGCTCTTTGATTCCTCGACAGTAATTACCCCGTCCTTGCCCACCTCTTGCATGGCATCGGCTACGATTTTTCCTATCTGCTCGTCGTTGCCGGCGATAGCCGCCACGTTCTTCATCTCTTCAGGACTGCTGACCTCGATCGCCATCTTGCGCAGCCGCTCCACTATCGCCTCCACAGCCATATCCATGCCCCGCTTTATGAACATGGGGTTGGCGCCGGCCGCAACCGCCTTCAGGCCCTGCTTGAGCATTGCCTGGGCCAGCACCGTCGCCGTGGTGGTCCCGTCACCGGCCACGTCATTGGTTTGCGAGGCCACCTCTTTGAGCAATTGGGCACCCAGATTCTCGAACCGGTCCTCCAACTCGATCTCCTTGGCGACGGTAACGCCGTCCTTGGTGATAGTTGGTGAACCGAATTTTTTCTCAATCAGCACGTTGCGACCACGGGGGCCAAGCGTGACCTTCACCGCCCTGGCAACCACGTCGGCGCCGCGTTCGAGGCTGCGACGCGCCTCCTCGTTGTATATGATTTCCTTTGCAGGCATATACGAAGTCGCCTCCTTCTTCTCTCGTCTCAGTCAGATAATTGTCAAAAAGCTACCATGTTAGTCATTCCGCACCGCCAGGATGTCGTTCTCCTCCAAAATCAAATACTCCTCGCCGTCAATCTTTATCTCGGTGCCACCGAAGGAGGCATAGATTACAATATCACCCTCCTTGACCCGGCTTTCGCCCTCGTCGTCAGCATAGATACCATCCGTTCCCACCGCGACAACCTTGCCCTCTCGCGGCCGTTCCTGGGCCGCCTCCGGCAATATAATTCCACCGGCACTCTTTTCCTCAGCTTCCAGCGGCTTGACTAGCGCTCTGTTCCCGAGCGGCTTTAGCATGGAAAACACCACCTTCTTCGTTTATGTGATTGTCTCTTATTTGCGTCTATGGACAGGCGATTCCCCATCCCTGATGCTCTATTGGTGCGAACAAGGCACTTGTTAGCACTCGGCTTGACCGAGTGCTAACAACGCCATTATATACTCTTCCCGAACGCCCTGTCAAGAAGACTATCCTGTACTGACTGCTACTGTAGGCCAACAACCATTTCTCCACCGGCCATCCCACTATGCCGCGGTGGTTTCTACACCTATTTTAGGCCTAGCAAGCGGTCGATTTTCGCCTTGTCGAATCCCACGACTGTCTGCCCCTTTATCAGTAGCACCGGCACGCCGCGAATGCGGCGGCGCTCCAACTCGCGACGCGCCCGCGGGTCGCGCGATGCATCCACTTCGTCGTAGCGGATTTTCTTCTGGCGCAAGTACTGCTTGACAGCGCTGCACCACCCGCAACCGGGTGCGGTGAACAATATTACTTTGGGTTGGGTTGTTCGTTTCACCATCTCTTGATACTCCTGTCCTTGTAACGGTAACACCTCGGCTGTGCTCTACTTGCGGGGGCCTGCGACGATCGAGGCCCCCGCCTCGGCGCTGTGTGTCATAACCGCCGGCTAGGGACTGACTTCCGCCGGAACGCTCTCCTGGGCCGCCTTGACTTCAATCCGTCCGTCTCCGGCGTCTATGAGGATAGTGCTGCCTTCCTGGAACTCGCCGCGCAAAATGGCGTTCGCCACGGGATTTTCCACCTGCTTCTGAATAACGCGCCGCAACGGCCGGGCACCGAGCTTGGGGTCATAGCCCTCCTCTGCCAGCAGTTGCTTGGCAGCGGTGGTAATCTCCAGCTTTATGCCGCGTTCGGCCAGGTTATCCTGGACGCGTTCTATCATCAAGTCCACAATCTCCAACATTTCCGCCTCGCTCAGCGGGTGGAAGACGATGATTTCATCAATGCGGTTAAGGAACTCGGGCCTGAACGTGCGCTTGAGTGCCTCGGTGACCCGGGCCTTTATCCGCTCGTAGTTGAGCTGTCGTCGCCTCTCGTCATCATCATCGCTGGTTCCCGCCTTGAAGCCGATATGATCGCTGTCCATGATCTCGCGGGCCCCTATGTTGGAGGTCATGATCACCACGGTGTTGCTGAAGTCCACCACGCGGCCGGCATTGTCGGTCAAGCGGCCGTCCTCCAGTACTTGCAGCAGGATATTGAACACGTCCGGATGGGCCTTCTCGATTTCGTCCAGCAAAATCACGCGGTACGGGCGGCGGCGCACCGCCTCGGTCAGTTGGCCTCCCTCTTCGTAGCCCACGTAGCCCGGCGGAGCACCGATGAGGCGGCTGACCGAGTGTTTCTCCATGTATTCAGACATGTCGATGCGCACCATGGCGTCCTCGTCGTCGAAGAGGAACTCGGCCAGGGCCCGTGCCAACTCGGTCTTGCCGACCCCGGTCGGCCCCAGGAAAATGAAGCTTCCGATGGGCCGGCGCGGGTCGCTGAGGCCCGCCCGGGCACGCCGAATCGCCTCGCTGACCGCCCTGACGGCCTCGTCCTGGCCCTTGACGCGCTTGTGCAGGCGCCGCTCCATGTCCAGCAGTTTATGGGTTTCCTCTTCCAGCATGTCCAGCACCGGAATCCCGGTCCACTGCGACACCACGGCCGCAATATCTTCAGCATCAACGGTGTCATCTATGTCTTTTCCGTCAAGCTCCGCCCATTTCTGCTCGGCGACGGGCAGCTTGGCCATCAGCTCGTCAACCTTGGCCTTGATCTTTTCCGCCTCCTCGTAGTTGCCGCGCTCTGCAGCCTCAGTACCCTTTTCGTTAAGTTCCGCAATCTCTTTGCGCAACGCCTCCGGCTTGGGCGGCAGGTCATAGGTATCAATCCGCAGCTTGCTGGCCGCCTCGTCCACCAGGTCGATCGCCTTGTCGGGCAGGTGCCGGTCGGAGATGTAACGGGCAGACAGCTTCGCCGCCGCCTCCAGGGCCTCGTCGGATATCTTCACACCGTGGTGTTCCTCGTAGCGCGGCCGCAGTCCGCGGAGAATCTCGATGGTGTCCTCTACACTGGGCTCCTCCACGAACACGGGCTGCAGGCGGCGCTCCAGCGCGGGATCCTTTTCGATGTTCTCGCGGTATTCATCCAGCGTGGTCGCCCCAATGCACCTCAGCTCGCCGCGTGCCAAGGCCGGTTTCATGATATTGGAGGCATCCATCGCCCCCTCCGCGGCCCCGGCACCGACCAGCGTGTGCATCTCGTCCAGGAAGACGATGATGTTGCCCTCGGCGGCCTTGATTTCATCCAGCACGCCCTTGAGGCGCTCCTCGAATTCACCGCGATATTTGCTGCCCGCTATCATCGCCGCCATGTCAAGCTGTACCAACTTCTTGTTGGCCAGCAGCTCGGGGACCTCGCCGTCTGCAATCTTCTGGGCCAATCCCTCCACGATGGCGGTCTTACCGACCCCCGCCTCCCCGATGAGCACGGGGTTGTTCTTTGTGCGCCGGCACAGCACTTGGATGACACGGCGTATCTCCTGGTCACGCCCGATGACGGGATCCAGCTTGCCTTGGCGTGCCAATTCGGTAAGATCGCGCGAAAATCGCTTCAAGGCCTCGTACTTGCTTTCCGCCTCCTCGCTGGTGACCGAATGACTGCCGCGGATATCCCTCAGCGCCTGTAGTACCTTCTCGGTATCTACCCCGTTTTGTTCCAGAATCTGCGCCGCCTCAGTGCTGCCGTCCTCGAGTATGCTCAACAGCAGGTGCTCGCTGGCGACGAATTCGTCTCCAAACTTCTTGGCTTCTTCCAGCGCGCCCTGCAGGATACGGTTAGCCTGCGGGGTTATGAAAACCTGCACGGTGTTACCCGCGACCTCAACCTGCGGACGGCGCCCCAGGCTGCGCTCAACTTGGGCTGTAATGGCCTGCATATCTGCATTGATGGCCTCCAGGATACGCGGCACCACGCCTTCGGGCTGCTCCAGCAACGCCAGCAATATATGCTCCGTGTCCAGTTGGTTGTGCTTGTAGCGCTGCAGGATCTGCTGGCTGTGCGCCATTACTTGTCTCGCTTTATTTGTAAACCGCTCAAAGTCCATTCTCTCTCACCCCTCCTGTCGCAAGGGAAATAACAGTTTTGCCCCCCTCTGCACCTTATTCAGTCTCCGGCCTCATCTCCACACGCACGTGCCGGACGACAGTGCGGGATACCTCCGGAGCAGGCAGTTGTTTAGGCCCGTGCTCAAGCTCATGCCTGAGGCGCTCGACCTCTGCTTGCATCCGGTCTATCTTTTCCAGAAGGCTGAGTATCACCTCGACGCCGGCCAAGTTGACGCCCAGTTCCTGCGTCAGGCATTGGATGCGCCGCAGGCGTTCGATATCGGCGTCCGAGTACAGCCGCACGTTGTTTGCCGTGCGCCGCGGCTGGACCAGCCCCATGCGTTCATACATTCGCAGAGTCTGCGGATGCATGTTCACCAGGCGAGCCGCTACGCTTATGTAGTAAACAGGCTCTTGGCTGGCAGTACTGCCGTCGCCTGCGCCGGCTCTGGTGCTATCGAGTTTTTCATCGCTCCTTCGATTGCGCATCTGTCACACCACCACACCTTGCTGATTGTAGCTATCTTTTCGACTTGTCGCGTTTGCCGAGTACGTAACCAACAACTATGCTCACAGCCGCCACCACAACTACCACCGCCGCCAGTGTCAGTATTTCGAATACGCCCAGGCCCAGGAAAATGCCCATCATCTACACACCCTTGGGCAACTCCGCCCGGGGGTCCTCGTCGAATGCTTCTTTCAACTGCTCGACCAGCTCCCGCTGTCGCCGCGTCACCTTCCGGGGAGTGGCGATGTAAACCTCCACATACTGGTCGCCTTTGCCCTTGTCCCCGAGCTTGGGTGCTCCCTGCCCCCTGAGGCGGAACACTTGGCCGTTCCGCGTGCCGGGCGGGATGGTGAAACTCCCCGTCCCCCACACGGTGGGCACCGAGATCTTGCCGCCCAAGACTGCCTCTGCAAAGCTGATTGGTACCTTCACGTAGATGTCGTCTCCTTCGCGCTTGAAGAAGGGATGCGGCTCAACGCGGATCTGCAATATCAGGTCGCCGTTGGGCCCGCCCTTGTAGCCGCGGCCTCCCTCACCGGCCAGGCGGATCTTGGAGCCGGTCTTCACTCCTGCCGGGATCTTTACGGTGATGTTGCGGGTGCGCGTGGTTTCTCCACTGCCCCGGCACTTGGGACACCGCTCCTCGATCACCTCACCGGTGCCCTGGCATCGCGGGCAGCTCGTGGGCAGGCCGAAGAAGCTGCTCGAACTGCTTTGCCCTGTTCCCCCGCACGCCGGGCAGGTTCTGGCGGTCCCACCCAGGCCGTCGCACTGCGGACAGCGGTCGGTCATGGTGACAGTGATCTTCCTCGTAGCCCCCTTGATGGCATCGGCGAAGCTGACAGGCAATTCGTAGACAACATCCTGGCCGCGCTGGGGGCCACGTGGGGCACTTCCTACCCGGGTACGCATGCGCCCGCCGATTCCGCCTAGGTCCCCGAAAATCTCGCCGAATATGTCCCTGAAGTCACCCACACCGTACGTGTGGAAGACGAAGTCCCTGAAGTCGCCCCCACTCCATTGCCCGGTTTGCTGGGCCTGCTGGTAGGCGCGCCCGAACATGTCGTACTTGCGCCGCTTCTCGGGGTCCGAAAGCGTCTCGTAGGCCTGGCTGATGCGCTTGTACATCTCCTCGGCGTGAGGATCGTTCGGATTGACGTCCGGATGATACTTGCGCGCCAGCCTCCGATACGCTTTCTTTATTTCGGCAGGCGAAGCGTTTCTATCCACACCTAGTATTTCATAAAAGTCCTGTTCCTCTGGCATGGCTTGTCGCCCCAAGCTCTTTTAGGGGCAGGCTACTGCAGCCAATACCTTGATTATCAGCACCACCCGCGTAACCTGCCCCGGCCGTCATCTTCGACAATGGCCTAGACCGCTGGGTCTTAAGGCCTAGTTGTCATCGCTGGCTTCAAACTCCGCGTCTATCACGTCATCACCGCCGCCACCGCCGCCGGTGCCTCCCACGCTTTGGCCGGTCGTGCCTTCGGCCTGTTGCTGTTGTTGGGTCTCCCTGGCGGCTTGCTCATACATCTGCTGCGAGATACTGCTGAATGCTTGCTGCACCTCGTCCATCCTTGCGCGGATGGCGGCGGCATCGTCGCCCTTGGTTGCTTGGCGCAAGGCCTCGATCTTGGCTTCGATGTTTTTCCTGTCCGCCTCGGGAACCTTGTCGCCAAGGTCCTTCAGCGTCTTCTCAAGCTGGTAGGCGAGGGCATCGCCCTGGTTGCGTGCCTCGGCCAGTTCCCTGAACTTGCGGTCTTCCTCGGCGTGAGCCTCGGCCTCTTTTATCATCCGCTGGACCTCTTCTTCCGACAGTTGGCCGGAGCCTGTGATGGTTATATCCTGTTGCTTTCCGGTGGCCTTGTCCTTGGCCGAGACATGGAGGATACCGTTGGCGTCAATATCGAATGACACCTCTATCTGCGGCACCCCCCGCGGAGCCGGCGGAATACCGGTCAAGTGGAACCGGCCCAGCGAGGTGTTCTGGCTGGCACGCGGCCGCTCCCCTTGCAGGACATTGATCTCCACCGTCGTTTGCATGTCCGTGGCGGTGGAGTAGATGCGGGTCTCCCGCGTCGGGATATTGGTGTTGCGCGGGATTACCACGTCCATGACGTCGCCTAAGGTTTCGACACCCAGGCTCAGCGGCGTCACGTCCATCAGCACGATATCATCAGCGCCGCCACTGAGTACCGCCGCCTGGATCGCCGCTCCCATCGCCACCACTTCATCGGGGTTGAGGTCGCGGCGCGGCTCCTTGCCGATAAGCTCCTTCAAAAGCCTCTGCACCATCGGAATGCGCGTGGAACCGCCCACCAGGATGACCTCGTCAATGTCATCCTTGCTGAGCCCGGCGTCTGACAGCGCCTGCTTGACAGACACCTCCGTGCGGCGGACCAGATCCTCGATCAACTCCTCCAGCTTGGCACGCGTAATTACCATTTCCAGGTGCAGAGGCCCGATGCCCTCGGCATGACTGATGAACGGCAGGCTGATGGAAGTCTGCTCGCTGGTGGAAAGCTCGCACTTCGCCTTCTCAGCCGCCTCGCGTAGCCGCTGGAGAGCCTGGCGGTCCTTGCGCAAGTCGATGCCGTGTTCCTTCTGGAACTCCTCGGCGATGTAGTCCACCAGTCGCTGGTCGAAATCATCGCCGCCCAAGTGGGTATCACCGGAGGTGGCCAATACCTGGTAGGCATCGCGCTCATCCTTGTTGCCGGTTATCTCCACGTCCAGGATTGACACGTCGAACGTGCCGCCTCCGAGGTCGTAAACCAGTATGGTGGCCTCCTTGGCGCCGCGACCATGCCCGTAAGCCAGTGCCGCGGCGGTCGGCTCGTTGATGATGCGCAGCACCTCCAGGCCCGCAATCTCTCCCGCTTGCTTGGTTGCCGTGCGCTGGGCATCGTTGAAGTAGGCAGGCACCGTGATGACCGCCTGCTTCACCTCCTCGCCCAGGTACGCCTCGGCATCCGACTTCAGCTTCTGCAAGATCATCGCCGAAATCTGTTCGGGTGTGTAATCCTTGCCGTCAATGGTCACCGTTTCGCGGGTACCCATCTTCCGCTTGATGGAGCTGATGGTGCGTTCAGGATTGAGCACCGCCTGTCGCTTGGCCTGGCGCCCCACCAGCCGTTCCCCGGTCTTGGAAAATGCCACTACTGACGGCGTCACCCGCTCGCCGTCCCGGTTGACTATGACCGTCGGCTGGTCGCCTTCCATGATAGCCACGCATGAGTTAGTGGTTCCCAGGTCAATTCCTACTGCCTTTGCCACTATCAGTCACCGCCTTCAAGTTATGAGATAGCTGCCTGAGCAGCTCGTTTGATACCATTTGAGCTCTACGAACGCTCGTACCGAACCCATTGACTGCACTGCTATAATAATCCTTTAGTCTATTGTTGTCAAGGTCTTTGACAAAAAAATTTGAATATTTTTGCCAAGTGTTTTTGCAAACAGCCATGTCTCGCTGCCCAGCTTAAAGTCATGATGGCGCCGGCAGCCGCTCTTTCAACCTTACACATGGGGCCCGGCAATAAGTAAATCGGCAGGGAGGGTGCAAATCTAAGGGCAGAGGCAAACTTTCGGCAGTGTACAATTACGAGGTATCAGAAGCGAGGTCATAGGCCACAAATCATGGAGTCGGCCAGGTGCACCAAAACAGCGCTGGCGATCACACGCACTGCCGCAACAGTGTCGCTGGCCGGCTTGCGCACACGCTTTTCGCACTTGCGCGAACCCGCTGAGTAGCATCCGTCCCGCGGGCCGGCGCACGCCTCATTGGCGCGGGCTCGTGGATACAGACCCGCCCTTTGACTCAAGACCAGGGGTTATTCGACAGCAATCCGGCCCTGCGCAGTCCGGGTGAAGTTCCCGTCTGCGGTCCCGAGCTCCTGCGATATCGATAGCTCTCTGGGGGCTATCACGGCCCCCAGAGAACCTTCTCAGCTTGGCACACCTAGCACTACTAAAGCTTCCAACAGACGATAAAGCATTGTTGGGAACTCGGGTAAGGGGCTAGACGAACCGAGGGGCTACCAAGCCTTGTCCCCTCGTGCAGGGGCGTCTGCAGCGTGGGTTACTACCACATTTATTGCACGTGGACCCTTCGCATCCTCCTGGATATCAAACTCCACCTTGGAGCCTTCGGTCAGACTGCGATATCCTTCTCCCACAATCGCGCTGTAGTGAACGAATACGTCCTCGCCATCATCCCGCTCGATAAATCCGTACCCCTTCTGATCATTGAACCATTTGACAGTGCCTGTAGCCATACGTCAACCTCCGTAGAAATATAGAGCCTGTCTTGCTGTCTTTTCCGTACGCCTACGACATTCGCCACCTCCATGTGGAGATTGTCCATATGGCAGGCACGGAACAGCAACAGCAATGACAAGCACAGCCAGGCCATCGGCCTTGTGCTTTAATGCCTATTATAACCTAATTACCGCCATAACGCAAGACTTAAATAGTAAAAGGTGGCGTAACCTGCAGTTTACGCTTGCCCGCTGTCGCTCCTGCGGCCTGGGCGAACGCGCATCTTGCTGCATGTCCACTGATCAAGTTGTCGCCACACACGACGTCATTTCGCGCCGCAGCCGCTCAGCCAGCACAACTGCGGCATAGTCATCGATGGGCCGCGGCGGCACGCGCCACGAAGTGGGAACCAAGCACCACAGCCCGCGCGGAGGGTTGTCCTGCCAGTAGCGCTGCCTGGCCAGTTGTGAGGTCATGGTTTCGTCGACTTGGGCTACGGCAACACCGGGGCAGTGCTCCTTGATGACTCGCTCGGCGCTTCGGGAGCCGACGGAATTGCCCAACGCGACCACTTGCACCGCATACTCGCTTACGAGCTCGGCCGCCTGGGGTCCCAACTGTTGCACCGCCACAACCCTGCGGGCCAGCACCCGGCCGTCTGCTCCCACTACGGCCAGGCCGCACTTGGAGTGGCCCGGATCAACGCCCAGGATTACTTGGGCTTTCTCCATGCCTTTTCACCCTGTCGAGGCGGATTTTCCACCCCTGACGACTTGCAGGCGGACGGTGGCGCCGGCGTGCTTGGGCATCACCTTGTATACGTCAACCGCTGCCACGACCTCCACTGTGCACTGCTCGCCCATGCCGGTTGCCTTGTCCATGCATGCCAGTATATCTTCGGCCGGCACCGTGAAAAACTGGCCGCTGGCCGGGTCCGGCATTGCTCCCAGATCATGCAGAATGCGCCGGGTTTGCGCCAGCAGTCCCAACAACTGGCGAAGTATCTCACCCCGCGGCGACGCCCCATCAACTGCAATGGAGTGTATGACCTCGCCTTCTTTGAACAAGCGCGAATTGGGAGTGCCCCACAGTTCCACCTGCACCTGTGCCATTTCACCCTCAAAGACCCGCCTCAGCGACCGGATACTGACAATGAATCGCCGCGCCGAGCTGAGTCGGATGCGGCGCGCCACTTCGTACACAATGTCCTCCTCGGCCACCTCTTCACCCAGGCGCCCCGGCGGCACCGGAGCCAACACCTTCACGGCCCGCCCGTTGGCGCCGACAACCGCTCCCCGCGCCGCTGCCATGCCGCTTGCAATGTGCAGCAGCTCCCACAAGCTTGCCTCCATCTGGTCCTGTGTCTGGTCGGTGTCCACTACGGCGCGGAATATTTCTTGGCCCGGCTCGTACATGACCGCCGCCTGGCTGGCATTTATCTGCCAGGCAAACAGTGCCCGCCGGAAGGCCCTCTCCGCCTCCTTGGCGTCTTCCATGGCTTGCTTGGCGGCGTCCACCTGCTTGCGGAACTCCTCGATGCTGTTGCTCAGATTGGCAATATCACGTTTCAGGTTTTCCTGCTCGCGCCGCAGGTTGTCATTGGTGGCAACCAACTGCACGTTCGCTTGGCGCAGCACTTCTTGCTCCTTGCGCAATTTCTTGTTGCCGGCCAGCAGTTGCGCATTTTGCGCCTGCGCCTCGGACAAGCGCCGCTCCGCCCTGCTGAGATCCTTCAGCACGGCGTTGTAGCGGGTCAACAACTGCCCTTGCTCGGAGCGCAGCTTGGTCACGGCCTCCGACAGCCGCGCTTTTTCCGACAGCGCCACTTTCAGCTCCTGTTGCGCAGCATTGAGCCGTTTACGACTTGCCGCAAGCTGCCGGCGCACCCCGCTGAGCTTGGCGTTGATCTGGGCGACTTCCTCCTCCAGCCTCCGCCGTTGCTCGGCCAGCGTGGTCATCTGCGCCTTGGCCTCGGCCGCCATCTGGCGTGCCTGCTCGACTTTCTGCCGCAACTGTTCATTCGCCGCCATCAGGGCATTGCGTTGGACGCGCAGCTCGCCGAGGCTGAACAGTGCCTCGCGGACGCTGGCACTGCCCATCGCTGCTACTCCCCATGTCGCAATAACCAGCAATGCCCCCACAAAGACGCCCACCAGCCGCGCGGTTGTCCGCGGCCTCAAGCCCAGCAGCGACCGCCGGCTCTTGCCCAGACGATAGCCGATCACGTCACCGGCCCATGCTATCAGCCCGCCAAGGATAGGCAACAAGATTAGTGCAAACAACGTGTAGAAAGTCATGACATATCTCCATCCCCATAACCGCTGACTGGTCGCTTTGTAAGCCTATCTCAACTTGTCCGGTTTCTCCCCGCGTGACTTCTAACGTGAGCGCTCTACGATAAGCCCTATTCCTACCAAGTATAGAATGATATTGGGCAACCAGGCGGCAATAATGGCCGGCATCGCACCATTTTCGCCCATCACGCCCAACAAGTAAAAAACGACGTAGTAAAGCAAGATTATGGCCAGTGAAACTCCCAGCCCGATCCCCGTGCTCGTCCGTTGCGGGCGCATCCCCAGCGGCATGGCGAGCAAGGCAAAGCCCAGGGCACACCAGGGAATGGCGGCGTGGCTGTGATATTGCTGACGCAGCTTGCTCAACATGTGGTCACTGGGGCCTACCTGTGACTGCAACCTGATCTGCTGGCGTAACTCGGCCATGCTCATGTCGTTTATGCGGCGGTCGTAGCGGGCTGCCTGCTCCGGACTTTTGCCCACATTATAGGTGAACTGGCTGATATGAGTGGTCACCCGGCCATCGTTACTGAAGTGGGTGACATTGTGCAGAATCAACTGCTCTCCCTTCCACTGTGCAGAATCGGCCTTGAACCACTCCCACAGGCTACCGGCTCGCAATTCGATTATCAGCACCGTGTGTAGGGTCAAGCTGCGTGTATCGAACACCGCCGCGTAAACCAGCTTATCCGGCGTACCTTCCGGTGGAATCTGGAGGGTATAGTGCTGCTTGACGGCCAGGTCACGCCCCCCCGCTTCCGCCAACAAGCGGCGGGCCGCCTTGTTCGCCGGGGGAGCGATCGTTTCGTTCAGCACCAACGTCGCCACTGACAGAGCCACTCCCAAGGCCACGACGGGAACCGTAAGCCGCGGAAAGCCGATGCCGCCGGCGTGCATGGCCACGATTTCTCCGTCACCGCTGAGCCTTCCCATCGCCGTGAGCACGCCGAACAGCGTGCCCATGGGAATGGTCAAGGCTATGGTTTGGGGTAGTTGGTACACAAATGCCTGCCCCACGATGTGAGCGGGAATCCCCTGCTCGAATATGAGCCGAAAGGCGTTCCCCAGTATATCGACGCTGACGAGGATAATGACGAATGCACCAATCCCAAACAGAAGTGGTCCTGATACTTCGGCTAGAATGTAGCGGTCTATTTTACGCATAAGCAACTGGCTTGCTGGCAACCGGCAGCTTGCGGCGCCGGCACTCACATCTGGAAGCGCTCGCCCAGATAATACTGCCGCGCTATGGGATCGTTGGGCAGTTCATCGGAGCGGCCATGGGTGCGAATGACGCCTTCGGATATGATATAGGCCCGGTCGGTGATGCTCAAGGTGTCGCGCACATTGTGATCGGTGACCAGTATCCCTATATCCTCGGAGCGCAGGTCAGTGACGATATCCTTGATATCATCTATGGCAATGGGGTCAACCCCCGTGAAAGGCTCATCGAGCAAGATGAAGGAGGGGGATGTGCACAGCGCTCTGGCGATCTCCACCCGCCGTCTCTCGCCGCCGGACAGCACCTGCCCCTTGACATCGGCCAGGTGCGCTACTCGCAGCTTCTCCAGCAACTCCATGGCCCGCTGCTTGCGTTGTGCCGGTGTCAGCGGCTGCATCTCCAGTATCAGCATCAAGTTGTCAAACACGCTCAGCTTGCGGAAAACCGACGGTTCCTGTGCCAGGTAGCCCAGCCCCTTGCGACATCGCCGGTACATGGGCATCTTCGCCAGGTCCTCGCCGTCAAGCAGTACACGACCTGCTTCGGCCCGCACCAGTCCCAGCACCATGTAAAAGGTGGTCGTCTTGCCCGCCCCGTTGGGTCCCAGCAAGCCTACTATCTCCCCGCGCCTCACCTCCAGGCTTACCTCGTTCACTACCCGGCGTCCCCCGTAGGATTTCACAAGGCCCTCTGCTACTAGTGGCATGATCAGACTAACCTCATCCTATTGTCCTTGTTGGGCCTGGCTTGCGGACCCTGTAACCTCTACATGCACCTGCTTGGCTTTGATGGTGGCGGCCTTCAAGTCAGCCGTTATCTGCTGTCCCGTGAAATGTACCGTCTGAATCCGCTCGGTCGCGCTGGGCGGCCTCATTGTCATGTCCGCCACCGCCCCGCCGGTCAGCACGATCTGCCGGCTCCTCTCGTCGTAGGTTGCTCCGCTGTTGCTGTGGGCTTCGATGTAGCGGCGCTGTCCCTTGTCATTCGGCGCGGTCAATATCGTCAACTCGGTCTTGCCTACGGTCTGCAGTTCTTCAATCGCATTGCCCCCGGCGCTTAGCTTGACGATCATCTTCGGGGCGCTCAGCGTCGCCTCCGTTGCCCCGACAATCTTGACCTTGCAATTGCCGATAAACTCGAAGACATCACTATCCCAATCGTAAACGAGGGTATCTGCGCTGATGACGGCTGTTTGCGTGCGCTTCGTCGACTGGGCGACGCCCGCCGTTATGGTCAGCGCTATCGCCATGGCCACAATCGTCACGACATAACTGTTTCTAATTTGCACCATGATCTGCTCCCTGCACTTAGTTGCGCACCGCGCGTACGCCGCCGCCGAGACGCACTTTTCTTGCGGCGACATCTATTTGCCCTGTTGCTCCACTGAACCGGTAGCGCCCCTTTGTCAACCGCGGACTATGCATCAACAGCTTGCCGCTGTCAAATTCGTACACTACCTTTTGGGCATTGAATGTCTGCTGGTTATCCACGGTGCGTATCAAGACACCTTGCGTGAATTCCAGGCGCCGCTGCCCATAGTTTCCGGCAAACTCGGGCGCCTCTATCACTATGGCGGGCTGCCCCCGATACTCGTACTCCCAGCGCACGTCCCTGGCCTTCACCACCCGCGAAAGCTGGTCGTACTCCACCGCGCCGGCTGCCTTCAATCGCCACAGCATATTCCCTTCGGCATCCTTTTCGACTATCTCAATCCCTTTGGCTTCACCGTGCGTGGGAGACTTGGCTTGCGAGGCGCCCACATGCCCTTGTTGTGTGTGAGCACGCGCGGCTGCCTCCTCCGCCTGCTGCCGCCGTAGCCGACTGATGGCCACGATGCTGGTTACCACCGCAGCCAGCACCGCTGCTGCGATAATTATGGCACCTATTCTGCGCACCGTTTTCCCGTCCTGCCCTCGAAAATGATGTTCCCACGCCCTCCTACCTGCCAGTCCTCTGCTCGGGGCATCCCGGCGTGCGTCAATCAGAAATGGAGACTTCGGCCGGATATTTCCTGCGTTGCTGCGTTTCCGTGGTCGCCGGCCGACCAAGACGCAGGCACCCCCAACAGCCGCCCCTCCCCACGCCATATTGAAACAGGTCGAGGTCGCATGACAACAGCCTGCCGGTCATGTTCGGGCGGCATCATGGACTGGCCTGTAGGTTCCTCTCCTCCAACGTTGTACCCTCTTTGACACCGCCGCCCCGGCGGATGTTCCGTCCTTATGGTCGGCTACGCTCCCGTAATCCCAACCTCTCGCCTTACACCTTTGCAACCAGCAGCTTACACCAACTCCCCCGGTTCACACATCGGTGGCTTGCCCGCTAAAACGGCGGCAGCGGCTGAAAGCTCAACACCTGCATGGCTTTCAACGCCCACAGGCTCATGAATCCTACCGCGCCGACGGCCAGCCATACCGGCAGCGCCCGCCACGAGCCCGCAGCCAGCCCCGACATCCCGGCCACGAAAACAACTGCCAATACCGCGTTGGCCGTAAACAAGTAGCGGGCTTGGGCCTGGAAAAAGCTCATATTGAACAGTGCAAACATCACCAGCACCACGATCAGCATGCAACCGAACACCAGCCAGATTCTGCAAGCCTGCTGTTCAGCCCGCCGCCTGCGCAATCCGCGCACTATGCCTGCTCCCAGCCCCACGATCAGTGCCACTGTCAGGATGTACCCGAGGCAGTAGTATCCCGCCGGCATGAACGCGCTGACCTGCCCGAATACGCCCCAAAAGCTCAGAAATGTTATTCCCAGGACGAATTCGGCGTACATCAGCGGCGTGAACCCCAGTTGCGGGTTGCTGTAAAAATACTCCGGCGTGGCCCGGTCCTGGCTGAAAGCCTGCTTGAATGCTGCCGTCGCCAGCGGGTCGCCGTAAAGCAGCACATTGCGGGCCGCCCACCATCCCCACAAGGCGATGACAATTGCCGCCACAACCGTGACATTGACCAATGCGCGCCGCCAGCTTATCCCCTTCCGTGTCCACGCTCCCAGCAGGATAGCCACCAGTGCAGTGGGAAGCAACGCAAGGCACGTGCTCTTGGACAGTAGCCCCAGCCCGATTGCCACTCCCAGCCACGCCGAGCGGCGGGTCGTGAAGCCCTTCCGCAACCCGCCGGCCATGATGACAAGGGAAATCACACTGAACAACTCGCTGGCTACGTCGTTGCTGACGCTGGCACAAATAAAGGTGCGCGAGGGCAACGCCGCCAAAAACGCCGGCACCGCAACCTGCAAGGGCCACGAATCGGGGAACACAAGCCTGCCCAGGTAGTAAGCAAACACAAGGGAGGCCAGCCCCCACAGCACGCTCCACATGCGCAACAGTGTGTAGTCCCATACGCCCGGCTGCCCCTCACCCTCCGAGGAGATGGCGCGCGCCGCCAAGTAAACCGGCACCGCGGACAAATAGTACAGCGGTGGCTGATGGGCCTCGTAGTTGCGCTTGCCCGAGGTGAGGCGGGGCAGCATGCCGGTGGTGGTCAGTTCCTGCAGGTATGCTACGTGGGCTGCCTCGTCCGGGGGCGTGTACTGGGCCAACGTCGGCGTCCTCACGTCCCAGGGCATTGTCAATGCCATCACCGTGGCCGTGACGACATAAAAAACTAACACCCCACCCAGTACAAGCCGGCGGTTGTGCCTGTTGTCGCCGAACCGCCGGCACTTTACCGTGCTTTCCGGCTGCTGCATGGAGCTGTTTGTCGGCTTGTCAGCTATCAGCCTCACGCCTTAGCCTTTGCTACCCTCCTGCCGCGGGGCAGCGATGCGAAACAGCTTGTAGTATGGGTGCCGCACAAAGTGCCCCATTGGTTCCAGCAAGCCCTCGTCCACGGCGTGGCGCAGGAGCGTGGGCAGTTTCTCCCGGCTGGTCGTCAGCCTGGGGAAAAAACACTCGTTTATCAACACGTGTGTGACGCCGAGCCGCCGATACGCATCTATCAACTGCCGAGGCGTTTCTATTTCTTTGTACGGTATCAACTGGTGATGGCCCGGGTCACCCCACATTGCATTACGGTTGAAATAGAATATGCGCGGCTCCCCGTAGGTTAAGATCTTGGCATCCTGCGGCAGATATTTGCTGATATAAAGGCTTGGTTCGTAGACATCCAGTTGTTCGAGCAACAACTCGTCACGCCCGCCGGCTCGCAGATGCGCAGCCAATGCCGTGCCGCCCGAATACAAGGTTCCCCACATCCGAAAACCTATGGCACACACCATCAATGCTATCGCCGCTGTGCGCAGCAGTCGGTGGGCACCAAGACATCGCTGGTACGCATAAGCAACAACAGGTGTAAGCATTACCAGCGTCGGCAACAGGTAGCGGGTCAACTGCATGGAATACAGCCACCATATCCACAGCGGTAACACCAGCCACAGCAATATTGCAACACCGCGCGGTTTCGGCCACAAGCCGAGGGCTACGAATACGAAACCCAGGTACAACGGCCCTATACCTTGCCCTGCAACGGCGATTACCCGGGGCATGGAGGCAACCACGAATTCCCACGGGTATATGGTCAGATAAACCGGCGCAAGCAGCAGGCGGTCCGGCCGCCGCGGGCCGCAGAATATGCGTGCAACAGGGTTCATGCGCGCCAGCTCAGCCTCCGAAGGAAGCTCACCAACCCCAAATTCCCGTTGGCTGCGGCTGTAAGCCAGCGCTTGCTGCGCTGACCACCCCTTGCCATCGAAAATGCTGTATGCAAACGGGTAGACAGGATTGCCGGTAAGCACCCAGCTCTTTATGTACCACGGCGAGGCCACGGCCGCTCCCACCAGTACGAAAGCCGCTGCCTGCCGCCACAAGCGGGCGGTGCTTCTGCGCCGCCAACATAGATACAGGGCCCCCAAGGCCAGAACCCCGAAGTAAGAAATGCCCTGCATCTTCACTGCCATCGCCGCTCCGGCCATCACCGCTGCCAGCACCAGGTCACCGTATCGCCCCGAGCGCCGCCAGTTAAGGAACATGTGGACGGCCAACAGCACATACGCGCATAGCCCTAGGTCAACATACGTGGCCTTGCTCAGCCACCCGAACAGCGGCGTTCCCACCAGCACCAGCGGCGCCCACTTTGCGGCGGCCCTGCTTACGTGGCGCCGCGTCAGCACATAAGCCGCCGCCAGCACCAGCAACCCGTAGATGAAGTGGACTACCTTCGGCGCTGCCGGCCCCCCGAACGCAAGCGCCGGAACGTACAGCATCTGCAGTGTGAGGGGGAACTGCGAATGATGGTCATACCACAGCGGCCGGACGGCTCCCATGCGCAGGAACGTGGCCGCATACACCAGGTGTTCAGCTAAGCCGTCGTAGTCGTTACCTAGGGGCCATACCGTGACTGGGGGTAAAGATGCCACAAACCATATCCCGAGGATAGCCAACGCCGCCCCGGCCCGCCACCACCGCGCACTACGCGCCAGGCGCAGCAGGTAGCCGGCCGCCGTCCTTGCCAGCCATGGCAGACGCGCGGCGCCCACCGCCGCCACCAGCACCCACAGCAACGCCAGCACCGGCCTCGTCAACCACCCCATCAGCCCCACCGCAAGAATCAAGTAAGCCAACACCAGCCCGCCTATGCCCATCCCCAGCATCACGCGCTCGGCATCCGAAAGCCACGACACACGCAGCCGGCGCAGTAGTTCCACGCCCAGGCTCGTGGCAGCCAATACTATCAAGAACGCAGCGATTGCGGGCATCGCGTCACTTCACCGATCAGTACACGAATATGTGCACCACGAGATTGATAAAGGCAATCGTCACGCCGCTCAGCCACAGGGTCATCAACACCGTGACCAGATTCAGTTCCCGTTCGGGGGGCTGCTGAGGTCTCAACGTGTCACCTCCTGCGGCCCGCACAGTTTTACAACCAACAATTCCAATGTCGTGCGCATATCGAGTTGTTCCTCCGTTTGCCCTTTGAGCGCGCGATCCGTTTCGTATATGCTCACCAGCGCCCTCGCCAGTTGAGTGTGAGTGAACTTGCGGGCCTGGGAGCGATATTTTCTGTCCAGAAAGTCATGCCTCTTGATGGCATCATAGTAATTGTGCTGCCGCGGCAGGCATTCTGCAATCCGTTGGCTTGTAGCTCCCTGGCCGCGGCCAGCGCTTCCGCTGGCTTTGCGGGCATCCGGCACCACCCGCGCCTGCCAGATAAGTCGGAACTGCCGGGCAATCATACCGAGCAAGGGCAACGCATCTTGTAGCCCTACCCTCGGAGGCAGCAGGCTGTTGAGGATGGAAAGGGCCTTGCCTGCCTGGCGCTGGCCGATGGCGTCAACCAGGTCAAATATGCTGCTTTCCGCCGTTGTGCACACCACCGCCTCTATGTCGGCCGCCGTCGCCTCTCCCCTGTCGCCAACGTAGATGGCGAGCTTCTCTATCTCTGAGGCTAGCGTGTCGAGGTCCGTACCTGCACGCGCCACAAGCTCCTCAGCAACCCGGTTGCTCAGCACCAGGCCTTGGCGCTTGGCTTCCTCTCTTACCCACCACACCAGGCGGTCGCCCTGCGGAGCCGCAAGTCGGTGTGCCTGTCCCAGCTTCCTTATAACCTTGCGCAACGCCGCCTCGACCGGCGGCGTGCGGCCCTTGCCCTCCCCAGCGGTCAAGACCACCGTAACGCCGGCTCCCAGCCTTGTCAGCGCCTCGGCCAGTTGCTCCTGTTCCTCCGCATCCAGCTTGTCAACATCTTTGAGCACCACGACGCGCTGGAGCGCCATCAGCGAAAACGACGACAATTCCTCGATCATCCGCCCCACGTCATCCTCCGCCGCCCTCAACGTCGTCACGGCGTACTCATCGTCACTGCCCACCTGCTGGGCGATGATGGCATGGATCGCACGGTCGATAAGGCGCTGCGCCGCGCCATACAGCAGCACGATCGGTCGCGAAGGATCGATTGTCAGGCTTGCCGAAGTGTTGGATGCAGTAGCCATCGCCCATCTACCTCTGTGGAGCTGCAATCACCGAATGCGAGAGCAAGTGTTGGCGGTAAATTCAACTCTTGAGGTGCCTTAACCTGCGCCGCAGGTGCCGCAACCGCCGGCAGAGGTCGTTCAACTCCGCCGCCGACGGTGTTCGGGGGGCATAGCGGAGGCGGTAAAGGTCATCGAATGCCGCGGCCACGTCGTCCAGCCCAGCGTGGCGCGGAGCAGCCTGCCGCGCGCTTTCCAGCACCTCCCAAGGTGTCAGTGTCGCCAGCCGCTGCGGGCCCCTTACGCGGCCCGAGGGCGCAAATCTGGCCAACGCACCTTTTATGGCCGCCTGTTCACGGGCGACTTTCTGCCACGGTCCCGACAGGCGCCTTGTGGCCCGAACCACCTGCCACAACGTCCGTAGATCAACCAGGTTGCCGAGCACCAGGTAGAAGACCAGTATGCCGCCCCCAGCTATCAGCATCCAGCGCAGGAGAATGCTCAGGGCCAGGGCGATCTGGCCATAGCTGAGCAACTCCAATAAACCCTGGCTCTCCACGTCACCGGCTGCGTGGGGATCATACGGCACCCACCCATACCCCGGAAAATAGACCTCGATCCAGGCATGAGCATCGGTTCCCCGCACGATAAAGGCCTCTTCATCCGGATCCCACGTGCCCTCGCTGAAACCAGTGGCCAGCCGTGCGGGCACTCCCGCCAGCCGACACATCAGGGCCGCGGCACTGGCAAACAGGTCGCAAGCCCCGCGCTTGCTGTTCCTGACAAAGTACACCACCGGGTCACGACCCGGCGGCGTGGGCGGCGGTGACAGAGTATACAGGCAGTTTCTCTCCAGGTACCGCAAGATCGCTTGCACCTTGTCATACGGGGTCAAGCAATCCGCCGTTATCTGGTCAACCAGCCCCTTGAGTCCGACCTCCACTTCCAGGGGGTACTGGGTGATATACGGCTCTACGATTTGCGGCGGATAGTTATCGCCGGCGGCCCGCAATTGCTGCGCGGTAAAGTTCGGTACTACTGAAACCACCTCGTAACTGCTGCCCGGCATCATGATAGGCATCGACTGCAGGCCGCCGTAGACATCTTGCTGCACGCTGATCCGGCGGATCGGGCCCAGCGGAGACAGTGCCGTGATGCGTATCGCCACCGGCTGGGCTGCCGCAAAGATTCCTCGCGTCGTAACGTTACACAGCGTGAAGGTCTGCCGTAGGCGCTTGCCCTTGTACCGGGCCCATTGAGGAGCATAATACGTTGCCACGCGTGCGGTTCCGTCGGCTGCGCGCAACCACGGGTACTGGGCATCCGTGGTCCGCCGCCAGCCGTTGCCCGTGTACCTGTCATACACGCGGCCCCGCCACAGTGCCGGCCTGTCGGACCTCACTTTCAGCATCACCATGTCGCTGAGTCGCACCCGGCCGCGGGCGAGGCGTATTTCGTCCGTGAACATGAAAGTACCCTGGAAGATCGCTCCAGTCCAGTTCCAGCTTCGGTACAGCAGCCTCCATTGCTCCCACAAGTTGGGCGTGAGGTTGTACAGCAGCTTGCCGACGCCCGTGGAAGCAATCAACACGACAATTACCAGCAGCGCCGTGGCCGACAACTGCGCCCTGCTCAGCCGCAGCAACGCAGACGGCTGCTTGCCGGTCGAGGGCGCCGCCACCCGCACATCCAGCATTCGGTCGTAACCCCAGGCATAGGCCATGGCGAACAAGTAGACAATGAACGCGACCATGAAATCTGCACTGAGGTTGAGCGTCCCCATCAACCCGAATATGGCAAGTCCCGTCACCACCGGTAGGAACAGGCAATCGCGACGACTTTGCAGCAGCGCCCACGCCACCAGCAGCCAGCCGAACAGGGCGGCGACGGTGCTTTCGTGCATGCCCACGATCTCCTCGGGATAAAGCAGCACGATCATCGGCGCCCGCACGTAGCTCATCCCGCAGATGACCACGGCCGCCACCGCCACCAGCCCGGCGAGCATGAAGTTGTCGCGCTTGCGGACCACGGCCCGGTAGCTGAGCAAGAAACCGATCGCAATGGCCACGTGGAGAGTTACCTCGTAGGCCGGCTCGTTCGTGGTCAGCGTGATCGCCGCTGCTGCTGCCTCCGACAGTACCAGCTCCGCGACAAGCAGCGGTGCCATCCGCCGCCCCGGGGCCTCGTCAGGAGACTGCATGCGTCCACCTCCAGAAATTCGACTCCAGCGGAACAATCCCCGAGACCAGATAGCACTGAACACCTGCTTGGCGCAGAGCCGCTGCAAAATGCGCCTCGCGGCTGTTACGTTGATTGCCGATCTCCTTGTTTTCGGGCCCGAAGGTGAGCGTCTGCAGTAAGAACCACAGCACCGTGTTGCCTTGGAGGGCCAAATAGGCGGCTACATCAACAAGTTCCGCTCCTACCTGGGGCGAGATGACTGCCACGCGCCCTCCGCGAGGCAGCATGCTCCCGCGGCTGGTGATAACCTCGCGCAAGCTGTGCGGACAATCGTCGCGGCAGCGCGCCAGGGCGTCAAACACGGCCGCTTGCTGCCCAGGGACAGCGGAGGCGGGCACCGAATAGTCATTCGCCCCCACCGCGATCAGCCCGATTGCCGCGCCCTCTCGCCCGCCTTGCTCGGCCAGGCTCGCTGCCAGCACGACTCCATACTCCAGGGAACTGCGCTCTCCCTGCCCGGCATGGACATTGCGGCTCAAGTCCAGAATAATTGTAGCTGCATGCGCCGTCTGTTGCCTGCTTTCCACCACTACCAACTTGCCGCGGCGCGCCGTGTTCGTCCACGAGATGCGGCGCAAATCATCCCCCGGCACATATTCGCGCACGCTGTGAAAATCAATGCCCTCGCCCACGACGTAGCGCCGCTGGCGCTGCAACACTGCTTCCACCGTTTCCGGCCACAGGTCAGGCAACGACACGGGCTTGGGATAGACGACAATCTCATTGTACACATCAGCAACAGCGCTGAATTCGTAAATGCCCAGTGTATCCCGCGCGACAAAGCGGACAGGCCCCAACCGGTACAGGCCCCGGCGCAAGGGCACCAGGCTATAGGTGACCGCCGTTGTCTGCCCTCCGGGCAGGTCAACGACCAGGTGCGGCTCACCGGGACTGATGCTGAGGCCTTTGGGTATGGTATCGCGTACCTCGAATAACGAGCGGGGGGTGATTGCCGTGTTGATAATCTCCACGCTGACACGGGCCGTGTCGCCGGCATACATTTGGCTCGGACAGCGCCGCCGGGCCTGCAGGCCACTGATCCGGTGCCGCGACAACAAGTAAGAGGCAGGGGCTAACAACCCTAAGACAGTGGCCATGAAGTATATCTGTTCGACGTGAAGCACCAAGGCGAC
>JALGVG010000005.1 GCA_029819875.1 Candidatus Zipacnadia bacterium
CTCCAGATCACCTGCTACCAGCATCGAGCCGTCGGTTACCCGTTGGATGACCTTGCCCACTTCCTCTACTGCCTGGGTGGCTTCCTGGACGGTCACGGCTTCCTGCTGCACACCCTTTTCCGCCTGCTTGGCCTTGTCGGCAAGCTCCTCGTTGCTGCGTTTCAGTTCCCCTCCGACCTCGACGATCTGTTGTGTCGCAAGCTTCATTGGCTGCAGGATATACGACAGCTCCTGGTGCGTGCTTCTTGCTCCCTTCCGCCGGGATGGTGTAGAACCGCTGGTGGTTTCCTTGGTGCCAGCTGCCATTACGTAAACCTCCTTGTATTCTTTTTCCTCGGCCGCCGTGGCTCAACGCCTCCCCCGGCGCCCTCACCAGCCGACATTGCAATTCTCGTGCCATTTTGCTATTGTGGTTGCGCAGCCACGCAGTTCTCCTCTCGTGGTGGAGCTTGGGTACTCAGCAAGTTGTAGGTAGTAACCCTCACGTCTTGCTCCGCAAGTTATCCAAGTGGCGTTTGTTTATTGTTCACGATGAGATGTGCGACACCGATGCACGCCTGATGCTCCGGTTTGCTGGTGGTGATAACCGGGCCTTTGACGAGCTGGTGCGGCGTAACTGGAGGCAAGTGATACAAACCATCCAGCAATTCTTCCAGGACGAGGCCCTGGCCGAAGACCTCTGCCAAGAGGTCTTTCTGCGCGTGTGCTTGGCCCGCGACGAATACGAACCGCGCGCCAAGTTCAGCACCTGGCTGCATCGCATCGCCGTCAACGTCTGCATCAACGAAAAGCGCCGCACCGAGCGCCTGGCCCGGCAGTTGGCCCAATATCTCACCTCCAGCGTCCAGGCCAGCAACCGCGACCAAGCCCCGGAAGCGGCCGCCGAGACCGCCGAGCTGGTCAAAACCCTGGCTGCCGCCATCCGATACCTGCCCCCACGCCAGCAACAAGCGGTCATGCTGTACTACTACGAGGGCAAAAGTCGCTCCGAGATCGCGGCACACCTCAACTGTTCCGTGGCCGCGGTAGACGCCTTGCTGCACCGCGCCAGGACGGCGCTGCGCAAGCACTTGTCCGCGTATCTGGAAGCTGACAATAACCGCCACCCGGGTGGGCAGTGACAATCGCCCGCCCGGCACAAAGGGAGATTTGCATGGAACAGCCCATTGTCACACAGCAAGAACTGGATGCCCTGCTGACCACCTTGGGTTCGTACCGCCCCAGGCGGCGGGCGACTGGGCGCCTGAGCATCACCCTCTACGACTTCCGCGACGCCTTCAACCTCTCTGCCCACCAGGTAAACGAAGTTGCCCGTGACTGCGAACGCCTCGGCCGCGTCCTCAATCGCACGCTGGGGGTGTACCTCAACGGCCCTGTCACTATCGAGTACCAGGCACTCAACCGCATGAAATCGGAGCAGTACATCGGGGCCCTGCCCGACGACGGCATAGTGACCGTCTTGCCCTTGGTCCCCTATGCGCCGCCGGCCTTGCTTCATGTCGACACCACCGTGCTATACACGGCCCTGGAGATGATGATGGGAGGCTCGGCACGTGCCCCCGAAATCCCGCGCCGCGAACCTACGCCCCTCGAAATCACCCTGCTGCAGGCCTTGGCCAAGGAGGTCATGGCCACCTGGCAGAGCACCACGCGCTTTACCGGCCGCCTCTTGGGGCAAGTCGGCGACATATATTACCGCCCCGCCACCGTCAACGTGCATAACCGCCATGAGTGGGTGCTGTGCGCAAGTTACCGCGTGCAAATCGCCTCTCAGGAAGGGTTTGCAACCCTCGCCCTGCCCTGCGCCACGATGCGCGAGTTGCTCAAGCCCCCCGCCAATCAGCAACTGGACGCCGCCGCGGCCCGGCGCCGCCTCAAGCAATCATTGCTTGACTGCCCCGTGTCCGTAGCCGCCACCCTCGGCCATACGCGCCTTTCCTCCCAGCAGTTGGCCGCATTAGCGCCTGGACAAGTCATCAAGATATCTGCTCCTCCTCGTCTCCCCCGCCGTGCCATTGCCGTCTCTGTAGCCGGGATAGTCAAGTTCACCGCCGCAAGCGGCGTCCAGGACGGCCATCTGGCCGTGCAAATAATCGCTCCTGCTCCCGGCAGCGACTAACCTCCGCCCTCTCCCCCTCTGCTGTCCTCCGCGGGCCGCGACTTGGCCCGGTTCTTGCACTGATTAAAATAGATGCACCTACCAAGCCGAAATCGGAGACCTTTATGCCAGGGCTCGACAGCAACGAATTCTTTGATATCTTTATCCAGGAAGCTACTGAACAAATCCAAAACATGGACCAGGCACTGGTGGCCATGGAATCCCGGCCCCGGGACAGCGACCTCGTCGACGAGGTCTTCCGTGCCGCCCACAGCCTCAAGGCCGCCGCCGCAAGTCAGGGCTTTGAGCAAATGTCGCGCATCGCCCACGCCATCGAAAACGTCCTCGACGAGGTGCGCGGCGGCAGGCTTGCCGTCTCCTCCGAGCTGATCGACCTGTTGCTGTCAGGCGTGGATGCCCTCAAGACTCACCTGCAAAGTGCCCTGCAAGGCCAACAGGCGCCTGCCGATGACTTCACCGGGCTGCTGGCTGCCCTCCGCGATGCAGCCGGCCAGGCATCTTCCGGCGCGCCTTGTGAGCAGGACAGCGGCCCGCCTCCCCCACCAAGCGCCGACTCGCTTCCTGCTGACGCCGTCCACCTGCGTATCAGCATCCTGGAAAGTTGCCCCATGCCGGCTGCCCGCGCCTGGTTGATACTCTCTCTTCTGCGCGAGCATGGCGACGTGCTGTTTTCAGACCCCTCGCCCGAAGCCCTCCAGGGCGAAGATATTGCCCCCTACGAGTTGACCGTCTCATTGGCCAGCTCCCTATCTGCCGACGAGTTGCTGCAAATAGCCTGCGGGTTGCCCGAGGTCGCCGATGTACAGCTTCTGGCCACCCCTCCTTCGCAGTCGCCGGCACCCAGCCAGCCGCCGTCTTCATCAGGCGGCAGTGCACCTGGCCTTGCTTCGCCCCCTGAGCAGCCTGCGCCACCTCCTGCTACCCCAGCACAGCAGACCGTGCGCATCAACGTCGAGCACATCGATGCCCTCATGAACCTGGTGGGCGAGCTGGTCATCAACCGCACACGCCTGTCTAATCTCCAACAGCGCTTCAAGGAGGCAGCCGCCTCCGACATTCCTCACCTCGTCAGCACCTTCCAGCAGCTTACCGGCCACCTTGCCACCATCGTCACCGAGCTGCAGGAACGTGTCATGCAGACCCGCATGGTACCTATCGAGCAGGTTTTCATGCGCTTCCCGCGCCTGGTTCGCGATGCAGCGCGCCGCGAAGGCAAGCAGGTCGAATTCCTCATCGAAGGCCGCGACACCGAGCTGGACACCGGCATCATTCAAAACATCGTAGACCCCCTCTCTCACCTGCTGCGTAACGCCGTCGCCCACGGCATCGAACCCCCCGATCAGCGCCGGGCCGCCGGCAAGCCTCCACAAGGCCGTGTGACATTGGGCGCCTACCAAGAGGGCAGCAACATCATTATCTTCGTGCGCGATGACGGCGCCGGCATCGACCCGGAGCAGTTGCGCCGCGCGGCCGTACAAAAAGGCCTCTTGACCCAGGCCCAGGCCTCCGCACTCTCCGACCAGCAGGCCCGCGAGCTCATCTTCACCCCCGGCTTCAGCACCTCCGCCCAAGTCAACGATGTATCCGGCCGCGGCGTGGGAATGGACGTGGTGAGAGCCAACATCGAAAAAATCGGCGGCCAGGTGGAAATTACCAGCACCCCGGGCGCAGGTACTACCATCTCCCTGTGCCTGCCCCTGACCCTGGCCATCATCCGTGCCCTGTTGGTGCGTAGCGCTGACCTGATCTTCGCTCTCCCCTTGCCCTCTGTTAAACATGTACTCAGTGTCAGCACCTCGCAGCTAAGCTATGTCAAGGGCCTCCCTACTGTCCTCGTCGAAGGCCGGGTGCTTCCCCTTGCCGATCTGGCCCACGCAACCGGGCTCGCTGAAGCCCGACTGCAGACGGCCGATAAAACAAGTGTAGTGGTGGTCAGTGATGGTCACCAGCGGATGGGATTGATCGTAGGCGAGATCCTGGGCAACGAGGAGCTGGTTATCCAGCCGCTAGGTAAGATGCTTCAGCACATCAGGATCCTCAGCGGCGCTGCTATCCTCGGCGACGGCCACCTGTCGTTGGTGCTGGATGTCCCGATGTTGCTGCGTGCCATCAAGCAGCAGTCGCCTGCGACCTGCCCTGTAGCCGCCTGACCCGGCCTGCTTTGAGCGCTCGCCTGCAACTTTCGCCGCGGCATCGGCTGCAAAATCGCCCCGGCCCTTGCCAAGGAGTGGGCAACTGATGAATGGCTTTCAACTCACTGACGTACAAAAAGACGCCCTCGGAGAAATCGGCAACATCGGCGCCGGAAATGCCACCACGGCCCTTGCCCAGATGACCAACCAACACTTCCGGCTTACAGTCCCCGAAACCCGGCTGCTCTCTCTCGACCGGCTGCCCCTCGTCACCGGCGTGGCCCTCGAAGAGCCTCTTGTGTCGGTGTACATCGCCTTCCGCGGCGACGCCTCCGGCTGCCTGTTGCTGCTGTTCACCAGGCCCCAGGCTCTCAGCCTCTGCCGGATCTTGCAGCTTCCCCCTCCGCCGGACATCTTCAACCTTTCCGCCCTCCAAAAATCGGCCCTCGGCGAGGTGGGCAACATCGTCGCCTCCAGTTACCTCACCGCCTTGGCCAGCTTCACCGGGCTGCGGCTCCTGCCCATGCCTCCGGGAATTGCCGTGGGCATGAGTGGTGCAATCCTCAGCTCCGTGGCCGCCTTCTTAGGCCAATTCGAAAGCCACGGCCTGGTCATTCACATCCGCGTCCACGGCGGAGTCG
Organism: Candidatus Zipacnadia bacterium; assembly: GCA_029819875.1. Lineage (GTDB taxonomy): Bacteria > Armatimonadota > Zipacnadia > Zipacnadales > Zipacnadaceae > JALGVG01. The sequence goes on from JALGVG010000005.1 coordinate 4,893, forward strand.
ACGACCATCCCCTCGGACTGCAGCTAATCATGATCCCCCAACTAACCAGCCTTGTTACTATCCTGCAGGCTCTGGGCCTGCCGCTGGACTAGCGCTACCCTGCTGGGGCCTGCCCCTCAACTTCTACTCCTCGCCTGCCGACAACTAAAGTGATGTTCACACTCCGGTTTGAGCCGTCGCCTGAGCCATGCACAAGCCGATTCGCGTTCTCGTAGTTGATGACTCCGCCTATGTGCGGCTGGTAGTCACTCGCATGTTGAGTGCCGAGCCTTACCTGGAGGTGGTGGGGCAAGCATTCAATGGTGAGCAGGCATTGGAACTTGCCGACAAGCTGCAGCCGGATGTCATAACCCTTGACGTCGAAATGCCCAAGCTCAACGGCCTGGAGGTCCTCCGCCGCCTGCTGCCGCGCAACCCCATCCCCGTGGTGATGCTTTCCAGCCTCACTCGGCACGGCGCCCAGGTGACGCTGGAGGCCCTCAGCCTCGGAGCCGTCGACTTCGTCGCCAAGCCCGGCAGCGCGGGAGTCCCTGACCTGCAGGCCGTACATGCCCAGCTCATCAGCAAGGTGCGTGCTGCGGCCGCTGCCAAGGTCGTGCCTCCACCGCCGCCGCGCCGACGCCCTGCTCCCCCCTCTTCCCCGGCGCCCTCACCCAGCCTTATCACCGGTCGTACGCCTGTGGTGCTCGTCGCTGCTTCCACGGGCGGGCCGGGGGCGCTGCATTCCCTGCTGGCTGCCTTGCCCGACGCCCTGCCCGCTGCCTTCGCCATTACCCAGCACATGCCGCCTTCGTTCACCGAAGCCCTCGCCCAGCGCCTCGATGGCCTCTGCGCTCTGTCCGTCAAGGAGGCTGACGAGGGCGACTTCCTGCGCCCCGGCACCGCCTTGGTCGCCCGCGGCGGCTACCACATGATTATCGGCCCCCGCGGCGCCGTTCACCTGTCAAAAGACCCTCCCCTCTGGGGAGTACGCCCCGCCGCAGATCCGATGATGATAAGCGCCGCCCACAGCCTCCGCTGCCCCTTGGTGGGCGTTGTCCTCACCGGCATGGGCCGCGACGGAGCCGAAGGCGTCAAGGCCATCAAACAGGCCGGCGGCACCGTTATCGCCGAATCCGAGCAGACCGCCGTCATCTACGGAATGCCCAAGGCCGCCTATGAGACCGGCTGCTGCTCCGCCGTGCTCCCCCTGCACGACATCGCCGACCACATCGCCGGCCTCGTCAATAATATCGTCCAATTGCCAACGGGGGCGTGATTATGCCGGCCTCTGCCTTCGCACACGACCATCTATTACCCGACTCGTTTGCCCAAACACCGGAATTCATCCACTTCTGCAACCAGGTGTCGCGCCATTGGAACATCAATTTATCCTCGTACAGCCCCCAAAGAATCGCCCGCCACCTGCGCACCATGATGCGCCGCGCGCATGTGCAGACACTCTCCCAGCTCTTGCTGACCCTGCGCCGCGACCCGCAGCTTGCCGACGATTTCGTCGAACGTTTCACCATCAACGTCACGCGCTTCTTTCGCGACCCGCACCTTTTTGCGCAGCTAGAGGAGCTGCTCAGAGACAACGACTTCTACCGCAATTGCTCCACCATCTGGAGCGCTGCCTGTTCCCTGGGCATGGAGCCGTACAGCATTGCAATGATAATGCACGAGCTTGCGCCGCGTGGCCACTGGTCTATCCATGCCACCGACATTGACGAGGGCGCCCTGGCTGCCGCCTCTCAAGGTACCTATTCTGCTGCCGACGTCGAACCCGTGCCCCGCCGCTACTTGCAGCGACACTTCACCCGCACGCCCACAGGCCGCTACAGCATCAGCCCCGCACTCAAGAGCCGCGTCAACTTCTACCCCCTCGACCTGCTGGATCCGCGCGGCCGCCAACCCCGCAACTGCGACCTGATACTGTGCCGCAACGTTGTCATCTACTTCACGCCTGCCGCCAAGGCGGCCGTCTTCCGCCTCCTGGCTCGCTGCCTGCGGCCCGGTGGCCTGCTGTTTGTTGGAGCAACCGAGCGCATAACCGATATTGCATCACTTGGCTTGGAACCCGTCCGGCCCTTCTTCTACAAAAAACGAGACGCCCCTTGAGGGCGCCACCTCTCCTGCCGATGTATACAACAGACTTTTCCTACAATCTACCGGGCGGCCCGCCAGCCAGCCTCCATGACCTGCGCCTTGTACTGCCGGGCGGCCGCCGATTGCGGCTCAACAAGGTCTTACGTCCCGGGGAGCGTTGGCCAAAATGGCTCACAAGATAATGATAGTGGACGATGCAATGTACATACGTGCCGTTCTCAAGAAAGCCCTCGAAGGCTTTGCTGGCAACCTCTCTGTTCTCGAAGCCTCCACCGGCAAGGAAGCCGTCGCATTGTTTGAGCAGGAGAAGCCTGACCTGGTATTGATGGATATCACAATGCCGGAAATGGATGGGATTACCGCCACTGCTACAATCTGCGCCAGCAACCCCGGCGCCAAGATCGTCATCTGCTCGGCCCTCGGCCAGCAGCAAATGGTAATAGATGCCGTCAACGCCGGCGCCAAGGACTACATCACCAAGCCCTTCCAGCCCGATCAGGTGCTGGAAATCGTCAAGCGGAACCTTGCAGCATGAATAACTCGATGAGAATCGAATTCGTGCAGCCCTTCGTGGACAGCGCCTTCAGCGTCCTGCGGGAAGTCGCCCAGGCCAAGCCCCAGCGCGGACCGCTTTCCCTGCGCACCGGCACCACCTTCACCTCGCAGGAACTTACCTCCCTCATCGGTGTCACAGGCAAAGTAGAAGGTGTCGTCCTGTACGGAATGTCCCTTATCTGTGCCCAGAAGATCGTCAGCAAGATGCTCGGCATGCCTATTACTGAATTCGACGAAATGGCATCCAGTGCCATCGCCGAGCTTGCCAACATGATTACCGGCAATGCCACTGCCGGCCTTGAGGCCAACGGCTTTGTCTGCGACATCACGCCGCCCTCGTTAGTCCACGGTATCGGAACACAGATTACCACCACCGTCCCCGCCCTCATCGTCCCCATCATCACCGAACTAGGCGACGTGGAGATAAATATCTCACTCTCGCTTGCCAACGGCAAAGACTAGTCACCGCCCACCGCTTCCTACAGCCTTCCAGTCAGCCTCGCCTTGCGGTGTCCGCTTGCAGACCGCCTGCCCATCGCCGGCTCTTCTTACTGAAGCAGGTGCGTTGCCTTGATGCGATAACCGACGCCGCCCGGCCACATGTAGTCTATGAACCGACCCACAATGTACCGGTTGTCCCCGTCGATGACTACATCCTCCAGCCAGAAAGCCCCGAACCTGGTAATTCTAAAGTATGCACCCGATCCGGTGCCCTCGACATATTGCACGAACGGCACCATCAGCAGACGCGGGTTGTTCGTCAGGAAGTTATCAAACGTATCGTTGTTCCACGGTGGTTCCGAGGCCCGCGCGATGCGGTCCAACAGCACACCACGCCATTGCCCGATCGCCAGCCCCGTCTTGGCATACACATAGTCCCCCACCTGCACGCGCTGGAGGTCCTCCTCCTCCGGCGTCAACTGCCCGCCAAGTGCCGCGCCGAAATCAACCCCGCCGGCCGGCTGCAGGAACCCAAAGCTTCCGGGAATCCCGCAGTGCGGGCCGTCCGCCATCAGCAGGTTTATCTGCTCCCCGTATTGCACCTCTGTGGTGTCCGTAATCCACATCGGCGCAATGCAGGTGCCCGGAATTGTCTTGGCCGCCACCGCCGAGCGCTGCACCGTCGTGCCCCTCACCCCCAGCAACGGCAGGAAGTAAAACTTCACGGGCTTTGCCACCACCACCTTGACCGCCCCGGCAAATGGCGCCGGCCCCACCCCCGGAATCTCCTCGTCCCTCGCATAGCAGGTAACACTCACGGTCGTAATATTTTCATCTACCGGCCGCAAGTTCGCTCGCGCCGTCTCCTCAGCAACATTTGTAACCAAGGCCGGATATGGCAACTCCTGTGCCCCTGACAATGCTGCGGCATCTGCTATGTTCTGGCACCGCTGGCATTCTATTGCTGTTGCTCCTAAGTCTATGACCAGGCCCGCAACGCCGATTAGTGCCATCAACGCCACCACCACCATGACTACTACTACCCCTTTGCGCGGTGCACAACCAATTGCCTTGTGTAGTTTTAGCTGTTTCCTCATTTTCTCACCTCATTCCCCCTCCGATAACCTTGTAGTCTTCTCCCTATACAAACTACGTGCCCCGACTGTCTTTCCCGGTACGTGCTCTGCTGTCGGTGCTTTATCATCGGCACACCCTGCTCATTCAGTGTAAAGTATACCCGACATCGCCGGACATTACACATCCCGCACCGCACCACGCCTCGACTGCCCACAAAAAGCCGGGTGCGCAAATTACAGACGTTTATCGGGCAAGCGGGGGTTACTTGTGGGCCTAGGCCTGCTCTTCTTGTCTCACCGACTGCAGGCCCCTTATCGTGAGGTAAACCTTCCTGCCAAGTGCTTTCTTGAGGGCTTCCACCAGCGCCTGGTAGCGGTCCGGCTGCTCGATTATCCTTCTCGCAACCTCGGCCTCCACTCTGATTGTCGCCGTCTCCTCCGCTACCCTCTCCAGGAAGGCCAGCTCGAACACCGGGCTCCATTTGCCGCTCTCACGCAAGTGCTGTATGGCAGCATCCCATGCCTTGCGTGCAGTGGCACTGACCTGCATCTTGCTCATAAGTTCCTGCCGCCGCTGTCGAAACTCTTCCTTGGCGCGTTGCTTGTCCGCCTCCAACTGCTGCTGTATCTTCTGTATCTGTTCGTGTATTCTCTTGTCATCCTCTGCCCCGGCCTGTACGCGCTTTGGAACCTGGTAGTCCTCTGTAATGGCGGCAACCAGCCACCCCCCGGGGTTATCGGGCCCGCGACCCTCGGCTATGCGGTACAGCAAGTACTCGTATAGCTCCTTGATCTTTTCGTTATCGTAGTCACGGACCAACCGGTATGCTTGTCGGGGATGGATGCCGATTTCGCGGAGGGCTTTTCTTAGTTGTGATTGAGAATCAACAACAACACTGTTGTTGTTCTTTATTTTATTCTCTTTATTACCTACTATATTATTACCCTCTTCACTGGTTGAAGGGGGCCTCTTCAATGATTGAACCCCCCTCTTCACTGGTTGAAGGGGGCCCTTCATTGATTGAAGCCCCCCCTTCAATGATTGAAGGGGGGGTAAATTAGGGCTGCTTTTACCACCTTGCGCCCCACCTGGTGCATCTTCATCCGTCCCCCGCCCCTCGTTCTCGCCCGCTTCCTCTTCTGTCTCCGCCACCTCCTCTGCCAACCGCTTCAGCTTCATCAGGTCGGATTTCACCAGGCGCCGGCGCTCGTATTCCTCTTGAAGTTCCTCCGGCAGTGGTGGCGGGTCAAGAATGTAGTACATGTGCGACACTTGCCCGCCGTTTTCGGGGTTCGTGCGCTGCGCTATGCGGATAAGACCATACTTGGCTAGCAGGCGGTTGTACTTCCGAACCGTGTTCTCGCTCACGCCCAGAAACTCCGCTACCCTGCGGATGGAGGGATATGCCCCCTTCGTCTCGTAGTTGATAAGACTGATATACAGGTTGTACAACGTGTAGCCCGTCTGCCCGATGAATGGAAGCCAGAACCACGTAACCAGCTTGTCTACTACGTGGAACGGTTGCCGCCGTTCGTCTCTGACCTCTATCAACATCTGAACGTTTTCCCCCGGCGTTTCATCGCTCTGCCCAATGACCTGTCACCCCTCGACTGTCGCCCGCCCACTCCCTCTCGCCTCTCGACCGCAACAGGCCATGCCCCCCACCTCGCTTACTGTGCTGCTTTATCCTGCGCCCGCCCGCCTACTTCTTCTTGCTCCCGAGCACCCACAAGCGCATCTCGTTTTTCAGCATCCCCAGCCGCCTGCGGAAATCAGCTATCAACTTCTCCACTTCCTCCAGGCTCTGTTGAAGCTCCTGGTACTTGCTTTCCCGCATCGGCCCCACTTGAGCCTTCTGCAAGGCCTTCGACAGGTTCTGCGCCGCCCTTAGCACCGGCTCTATTCCCCGCCCCGGGCTTGCTCCTCGTTCCCATCTCACCCGCTCCACGATATTCTTGAACGCCATCCGCGGGTGCTCCTTCGCCTCCTGCGCGGCGGCCAGCGCCTCGTCCCCGGTCAGGTTGTACTTGGCGATGGCCTGGGCAAGCTGCTTTTGCCGGTGCGGCTTGTCCGCCAACCTCTTGAGCGCCCGGCCGTGTTTCTCGGTCAGGTCGTGTTCGATCAACATGCCGCGCAGGTGATCGGGCAGCTCGGTAAGCCCCGCCAGTCGCAACACCGAACGCCGCGACAACCCCACCCGCTTGCCCACCTCTTCCCACGAGGCGCCGGTTATCTCCCGTAACTCGCGCAGCCCCTGGCCGCGCTCCACGTCGTTGAGATCCTCGCGATGCAGGTTTTCAATCAGGCTGATGACCCGCGCCTGCTCCTCCCCCACCTCCCGCACCACGCACGGCACCTCCTCCAGCCCCGCCAGTTGTGCCGCCCTCCAGCGTCGCTCGCCGGCCACTATCTCGTATTTTCCTCCGGCAATGGGCCGCACCAGGATAGGCTGCAGCACGCCCTCCTGCCGAATTGAATCTGCCAGCTCCTCCAATTTCTTCTTGCCGAATGTCTTCCTCGGCTGATAAGGGCTGGGCAGCAGGTCCTCCACCGGCACGGTGGTTATATCCAGCCCCCCGACCTGCTCCCCCTTCACCAATCCCTCCAGGGCGGAGAGACCCTCAAACACGCGTGCTTCAGCGTCGCTTAGACTTGCCTTTCTCGACATGGGCGATGACCTCTTCTGCCAAGTCACGATAATCCTGCGCTGCTGCCGATCTTGGTGCGTATGCCAGCACACTGCTGGCCGCCACGGGCGACTTCTTGATAAGGGCACTGTGCCGGATGTGTGTATTGAACACCAGCTCGCCGAATCTTTCCTGCGCCGCCGCTACCACTTGGTCCGAATGCACCGTGCGCCGGTCATACAGCGTCGGCACAATCCCGACCACCCGCACCCGCGGGTTCTGGTTCTCGCGCACCAGCTCTATCACTCGCAGTATCAGCGCCACTCCCCGCAGCGCCAGGTAATCACACTGCATCGGTATCAAGACCCCGTCGCAGACCTGCAAGCCTCCTAAGCTCAGTGCCCCCAGCCCGGGCGGGCAGTCCAACAGCACGTAATCATACTTGCTGCCCACTCGCCTAAGCCTCTGCCGCCACATCTGCCGCTGCGCCTGCCCTCCACTGCCCAACTCGCTCTCTATCTCCGCAAGCTCCACCCCTCCGGCCACCAATGCAAGCCCCTCCCCCACCTCGCTCACCGCAACGGGCCTCTCTGCTTGTTCAAACAGCGCCCGACTCCCACCCTCGTCGGCTCTTCCACCCAGCGCCAGCGTGAGGCACCCCTGCGGATCGAGATCCACCAGCAGCACCTTGCGCCCTTTCTCCACCAGCGCCGCCCCCAGGTTCAGCGTCGTCGTTGTCTTCCCCACCCCGCCCTTCTGATTGGCGACTGCTAGTATCACAGGCATTTATCAAGCAGCATCGTGAAAGTATTTCAAGCCTTGTCGCGTCAGCGTGTTGGGCCTCTTACCCGCCGCCTCCCCTGCCGTGACCGCTGTCCTCCGCCCGCGGCTGCAGAACCACCGGCTCATACCAACCCGACATCACCCCCACCTGGTCAACGACTCCTCGCTGTAGCTGTTGTACTCGCCCTTGGGCCCCGGCACTGCCCGGCACCGCTGTCGGTGCCGCCGTTCCCTGGCCTTGCACCGCGGGCTGCGTGTCGCTGCTGCCCCAGCGCAGCGTGCCCTTGGCGGCGCGTTCATACGCCGCCTGCCGCTCCTGCTCCCGCTGCCGCGCCCGCAGTTCGTTCGCCTCCATCTGCTCCGCCGTCAGCGGCGCCAGGAGCTTTTCTATTGTCTCGTCCGCCGTCTTGTGCCGCGCGGTCGCCGATGCCGCCGCCGAACCGGCGCCTCGTTCTCCTATCACTGCTTGTGGTAGCCGATTTTGCTCGGCCTTGTATCCGCAGCGGCCAAGGCACAGCACGCAACCCACCAGCACAATCGCTGTCACCCCCGCTCGTTTCATGCAATCCCTCGAACGGTGGGGCGCCCCGTTCTGCCTTCTTATTTCGCCCTGGCAGGCTCGCGCCGCCCCGGTTCAGTTTGCCCGGCCAACCATTCGTCTATTGCTTGCTTATGGAAGCGCCAGCTATTCCCCACCCGCCTGCCCGGCAGGCTGCCCTCGCGGGCCAGGTGTAGCACCGTGCGGTAGTGTACGCCCAGGTATTCAGCCAGCTCTTCGGCGGTAAGCACCTCGGCCATACTTCTCATCCTTACATCAGAATTACATTACATTGCATTCTCTTACTATATACTACATTCCTTCATCCCTGCAAAATTACTTTCCCGATCCACGCATCCCACAAAAAAAGAGGCCCGGATTATCCGGGCCTCTGATTCTCTCCGCTTGCCGAGGCCTTCTTATGGTGCCGCCGGCGCCCAGTACTTGTCAATCAGGTCAGGAGGCGTATCATGGTCACACGGAATTCTGCATACCTCATTTGCCGTGACGCCGGTGTACACCTCGTACTTCAGCCACTTGGCGTGCCCGTCGGCAAACACTAAGTTAGTCCCGCCACTGTGCGGGCGGCCAGGGCAAGACATGTCATTGTACGGATAGTACGATGTCGTCAGGTCACCCGGCGGTGTGGTGTAACCAACACGGTTGGCCCACCATTCTGGATAACCGGCGATGATGTCAATCCCCAGTTCAGCCCAGTGAATAATCTCCGCTGGCCGTTGGATTTGCGCCATCGGCAAGCCACGAAAAGCCACGTTCACAGCATAGCTGTTCTCGAAGGGGTGCGGCATCCCCTCTGGCCAGTAGGTGAAATCGAGGTCGAGGTTGCCGTCCAGCGGGTAGCTGGCCGATGGACACTGAAAGATCTGTACGTTGTTTATGTATGGAAAGATCTGTTCGTGCCCGCACTGCAGGCCCGCATATTGCGGTCCCCAACTTATCCGTGGCCCGCAGCTTCCCGGTAGCCTCTCGTCATAATCCTGGGCGTACATCTGCGAAGCCAAACCGATCTGCTTCATGTTGGACAGACACGATGTTTGGCGTGCCTTCTCCCGCGCTTTGGCGAAAACGGGGAAGAGGATGGCCGCCAGGATCGCAATGATAGCTATCACCACCAGCAGCTCAATTAGTGTGAAACCTTTTCGCATTGTCCTTTCACTCACTCCTTTTTTTGTTTGTTTTGCACCACTACCTATTAGGTAGCTAAGGCCATATGTATAGTAGATATAAGAGGATGTGTCAAGGAGACTTCTTAAACAACAACCACCTGTTTGCGGCTCCTGTGAGACGTCACTGTTCATTTCAGCACGCCAACGGCCGCCCGCGCTGGCAGCCAAGTGTCCAGCCAATGCAACGCTCATCTACCCTCCGCCATGCTTCCCAGCGTTTCGGCCACTAGCATCCAGTACGCTGCCGCCTGAATCACACCCGAAGGCGGAAGTATCCTTATCGGGTAGCCCGCCACCTCCACGAGCGCATCGCCATACGGCCACCCCGGCTCGATGTTGATATCGGCGCCCATCTGCGTGGCCCCACGCTGCGGCGTGCCCGATACCACCGTGACAATCTTGGCCCCGCAACCGTGAGCCGTCTCTACCCACGGCCCGTACGGTTCGTAGTAGCCGATGTACAAGACTACATCACCGTTGTGTGCCTGCAGCAGCGCACCCACGTCGGGCTCCAGGCCGTGTGATATTACCCGGAACAACCCGGGGTCGCCCACCAGTTGCGGCTCGAACGGTGTCATGTGGCCCAGGAAAACCGCGTGCACGGTGTGGCCGTTGCGCAAGGCCTCGGCCGCCAGCGCCCCGGCTGCGGCAAACTTGCTCCCCTCCCTGGCACGCAGCCGGCGCAGGATGTTGGCTATGCGCGCCAGGTAGGTCCGCCCCAACACGTACTCGGGCACCGCGGGCGGCGTCCGAGGCTCCCATCGCATTTTCCCGACTCGTGCTCGGTTATGTTCATCCCCTCCGGGCACGAGCATGCTCTGGTACATTGGCGGCATCTTCCCCCTGCGCGTCAGCGCCGCCACGAGTTCCCCGGTGAATGCCCACAAGTTGGCGGCTAGGCTGCAGGAGACAACCGGCAGTGCCTGCGGGTCATTGGCCGGCGGCGCAAAGGCGTCTATGAAAAAACTACTGCCGGGCATGTCCTCGCTGGCGAACAAAACGACAATGGCCTGCTGCTCATCCAGCGCCTGCAAGGTTGCACGGTCCCTCCTGTCGGCCGGGTCCACTACCCCTAGCAGCACCACGTCGCCGGCCGCCACTTCCTCCGGTGCAGGCAGGCTCTTGAGGTTCACTAAACCGCCGGCCCGGCCCAGGCCCTCTGCAGCAAATCCCGGGTACGAGCCGCCGATGAAGATGTTGTGCCCCTCCAACAGCGATTGTGCAGCCGCCTCTGCCGCCGCTGTCAGTCGTGGCAGGTTGCGTTCCGCGCTGCTCAGGGAAGCTAGCAGCCGGTCAAGGTACGCAACCGAAGGTTGAACGGCTTGGGCTTGGTGGCCGGCAACGTCTTCTTCAGGGCTTTGCTGCGGCATGCAAAACGCCTCCCCTCGTGCAACGACGGCACACACAAACAGCGCAAACAAGCACAGGTAATGCTTCACGCTGATCACTTCGCACGAGATATTGATTGCCTACTGTACGCCGGCACCGTATTCTTCCCTGAAGAAGCAAACTCCTTGCTGTGACGACTGCTTTACTGATGGCTCATGCGGGTCTCCTCTCCCCCACCTTCTCAATCCTGCCGGCTTCCCGCCCCTGTCTGCGTTGCCATTCGCCTGCGCCTCAACTCCTCCTTGCGCCGTATGATGATGGCCAACACCTCCGCTACTGCCCGGTACAGTGCCGGCGGAATCATCTCCCCCAATTCCGCCTGCTTATACAACACCTGCGCCAGCGGCTTGTCCTCGTGCACGGGGATGCCATATAACCGCGCATAGTGCACAATGCGCCGCGCCAGCTCGCCCTTGCCTTTTGCCACCACCACCGGCGCCTCCATCTGCCGGTTGTACTTTAAGGCCACCGCTATGTGCGTCGGGTTGGTGACTACCACCGAGGCTTGCGGTAACTGCGGGGTGATGCCCCCTTCGAGCAGGGCGCGGCGTTGCTGCCGGCGCCGGGCCTGGACCAGGGGATCGCCCTCTGTCTCGCGCAACTCCTCCTTCAGCTCCGGCCGCGACAACATCAGCCGCCTTTCGTGCATGTAGCGCTGGTACCCGTAGTCGGCCGCCCCCAGCACTACTAACACCGCGCTGCAGTTCATTGCCACCTCCCAGCAACTTTGCATTCCCACTTGCAGCGCCTCGGGCAACGACAACCTCCCCACCGCCACCAGGGCCGCAACCTGCCTGCGGACAGCCCACCAGCCGACCGCCAGCGTGACGCCGAACTTCAGAATGCTCTTGACTGCCTGGGCTGCCCCTTCCACTGAAAACAGGCGCCGCAAACCCTCGATGGGGCTTAGTCTGTTGAGGTCCCACCTCAGAGGATACAGGGAAAACAAGAAGCCGACCTGGGCCATATTGCTGATGAGGGCAACTACAAGAGTTGTCACCAGGACAGGTGCCAGCAATTGCATCCCCCACGCCAATGCGCCCTCAAACAGCGCCGCGGCCCCCGCCGGCTCTGACGCCGCCTGCTGCAGGTACGCCGCCATCATCCGGCGACCGCAATCCAACAGTCGCCCTCTGGCCATGAACAACACCACAACCGCGGCCGTCAAGCTCGCCGCGCCGGTCAGTTCCTGGCTGCGGGCCACTTGACCCCGCTCGCGGGCCTTGCGCCTGCGCCATGGTGTTGCTCGTTCGGTCTTTTCTTCGCTGGCCATAAGTAACCGCCTCCGGTCGCCGTGTGCTTCCTCTTATCCCCCTGCCACCCGCACCAGCGCCGCAACGAGGCGGTTCATCTCCTGGATCAAGCCGCTCGCCACCTCCAGCAACAACGGTGCGCAAAGTAACATCGCTACCAAGCCGCCCAGTATCTTGGCCGGTATCTCCACGATGAACACGTTCATCTGCGGGACCGCGCGGGCCATGACACCGAACACCAGGTCAACCAGGAACATCGCCAGCATGACAGGAGCCGCTACCCGGACGGCAAAACTGAAGATACTCGCCCCCAGGCCCGCTATGATCGCCCCCAGATTCCCGCTACACGCTACTTCCCCCGGCGGAAGGTATTGCAGGCTCGCCGCCAGCCCGCGCAGCAGCCAGTGGTGCCCGCCCAGCTCCAGGAACAACAGCAAGCCCACCAGCCCGTAAAGCTGGCCCAGTTGTCCGCTTTGGTGCCCAAATGCCGGGTCGAAGAAGGCGCTGGCCCGCAAGCCCATCTGCAGGTCCAGCACCTGCCCGGCAAAATCCAGTGCTGACAGCAACAAGCGTGCCCCCAACCCGATGGCCATCCCCAAAAGCGCTTCGCTGACCACGAGTTCGATGTAAGCCGCGGTGCTCATCCGCCCCACAGCCTGCAAGGGCGGCACAAGCGCGCAGACGATTATGCTCAAACCAACCACCAACGCCACCCTGGCAGTCGGCGGCAGAAACGCCGAGGCGAAGACCGGCGCAACGCTGACCATCGCCGCCACCCGCACGGCGGCGGGCATGTATTGAATGACCAGTCCTCCCAGCGAAGCATATAACGTCGGCATATGACCCTCCACCCTCACGACACGACTTGCGTTATCTCCACGGCAATACGCCCGCGCCTGACGCCGGTGCGCCCCACAAACTTCTTGCGGCCCGCCAGGTAGATGCTCACCGGATCATCCACGTGTTGGTCGAGTTGGATCTGGGCCCCTTCGCGCAAACCCCGGAATTCCGACAACCACATCGTGCAATGCCCCAGCACCACGCGCAGCTCAACCCTGCTCCGACCTGCCTCCCGCAACAGTGGCGCGGATATCGGCCTGCTGCCTTTGTTGCCCTCGGATTCTTCCCGAAGCAACATCTGCAAGGCCCCGGCCGGCAATCCCATCCATATCCTTCCTTCGTTGCCGCCGATATTCCCCTCGATGAGGGCCAGTACCATTTGCTCGTTACGCAGTTCCACGTCGAGCTGCGCCAGGTTGCTGACCACCTCAATAATCTTCGGGCTCGTCCCCTCCAGCGCAGGCTGCGTCAAGGCCCAGGTGTCCAGTATCTCCCGCCAGAAGCGTTGCAAAAGTGCAGCCTCAATGACCGAAAGCTCGCGGCCGGCATATACCTCGCAGCCATCCATCTGCCCGCCCAGCATGGCGTGCATCGCGGCATATGCCAAGGATGCATCCATCTGGCAGACCGCTTTCGGGGTGTGCGGCAGTAGCTCAAACAAGATCGCGATGGGATGGTCGGGCATGTTGCTTAAGTATTGAGATCCCGTCCCTTGGCTGAGCGCTTGCAGCTCCAACCATACCGCGGCATTGAGATATACCCCCAGCGTGCGCCGCAGCACCCGCGTCAGGTTCTCCAGCCCCTTATTGATATCGCGCATCTGGTCGGGCGACAACTTCGAACCGCGACGGAAGTCATACAACGTCACCTCCGCCGGCTCGTCTTCGCCGGCGCTCTGCCGAGCTGCCTCCAATGACTGGAACAGGCTGTCCAACTCCTCTTGCGATATGACATTCACGTCGTCGCTCTGCTCTGCGATGGAGGTCACCTCCCGCTGTCGCCAGGCTTACAGGTAACTTTGAGCTTGATATGCAAAAAATGGCTAAATTTAGCGGTTTTTGAGGGGTGACCCTAGGGTCACCCCCTCCTGTGGCAACAGGGCACGCACAAGGGCCCGAGGACAATAATATGTTGTCATGTTATATATATTCGACCTGCTCGGGCCGCAGGTTTATCTCGCCCTCTGCCTCCAGCTTCCGTGCCAAGTTGGTGATTTCACGCTGTGCCTTTTCCACCTCGGTTGCCCTTACCGGCCCGGTCAGCTCCATCTCTTGTTCCACCTCCTCGCGCGCCCGCGTGGAGATGTTGGTCAATGCCCGTTGCTTGATGCTGTCATCGGTGCCGCGCAATGCCAGGGCCAAGGTCTGAGGCTGCACCCGTCGCAGCAGCGCCTGCAGCTGGCGATCGTCCAGCTTGAAGAGATCCTCGAACACGAGAAGTTGCTCCTCCACCCCGCCGGCGAAGTCGCCGTCTATTTCCTTCAGTGCTCCCAGCAGTTGGCGCTCGGTGCTGCGATCAAGGTTTTGCAGAATGTCCACGAGGAATTGCACGCCGCTTTGCTGCTCGGTTGCTTCGGCGGCGGTGGGCGTATGGGTGGAGGCTATCAGGGATTGAATGATGGCCTCCATCGCCCCCGGCGAGGTGGGCCCCATGTTTGCTGCACGATACACCACATCCGCGCGCATCTGTTCTGGGATCAACTGCATCAAGCGGGCCGCGTCCTGGGGGCGGAGTTGGGCCAGCACCGCGGCGATGACCTGGCGTGTTTCGTTTTGCAGCGCACGCCACAAGACGTGTGGCTCACGCTCGGCAAGGGCGGCAAGGGCTTCGTGCGGCCCGCTGTCACTATCCTCGTCGAGGTTGGCCGCCCCCAGCACCTTCGTCAGCAGCTCCTTGGCATACTTGCGCCCGCCGATGGTGGTTTCGGCGGCACACTCATTAAGAAAGGAGCGGACCAGCCGGCGGCGCTCGGCTTGCGGTACGGCACCGAGGGCGGCTATCTGCCGCGCCAGCTTCTGCACCGCCTCGCGGTTAAGGTGCCGGCACACCTCCGCGGCCAACTCCTCGTCCAGGGAAGCGATGATGACGGCTGCGCGGTATAGGGCATTGTGATTGGCAGACATCGTTTTTGCGCTCGCCTCCCAAGTCGGCTGGGACATCCCGTGGTGCGCTGCGTATCGCCTGCATGCAGCAGGCAGGTGGCGGATGGCTCTATGCGTTGGTCTTGGCTGCAAGGAGCGTGCCAATTGCCTGCCGGCTTGGCACCTGACAGGCTTGCCTTGAACGCAGGAATGCCAAGTTAACTTTGGACTTGATTCGCAAAAAGTGCCGAAATTTAGCCATATTTAAGGGGTGACCCTAGGGTCACCCCCCTCCCTCTCCCCTGCTCCCCGATATCAGGCGGCCGGGCATGTACGAAATTCTGCGCATGGCGCGGTGTCTGGTCAGCCCTCAAGGGCGGCGGCAGATCGCCGATAGAACATTGGCACGAAAATTGCAACAGCAGCCATTGCGATTATGAAGACTGGAACGCGACTGACCATAGCGCCGCGGGCAGCACCGGCCGTGGCACCGCAGTTGGTTGTGCAAAGCGCGCTGTTGGCCCTGAACCTGGTGGAGCTTGACGAGCGCATTGAACAGGAGGTGCTCGACAACCCTGCGTTGGTTGAAGATGAAACTGCCTGTGCGCGCAGCATCATGCCGCCGGGCGGTATGATGGCGCCCGAAGAGGGCGCTGTGCTGGATATTGAGGACACGATTTGCGACAACTACACCATTCAGGACGACCTCGAACTGCAGTTTGCGGCCAGCGCACCGACCGAGCTGCACGAGATCGGCCGGCGACTCATAGCCACCATTGACGAGGCCGGCTACCTGCACGCCGATGTATTTGAGGTGGCGCGTGAACTGGGCGTTGCGCCGGGCAACGTGCAGGCGGCAATCGAGTATCTGCAGCAGTTGGAGCCGGCAGGAGTGGGAGCGCGCACCCCCCGGGAATGCCTGCTGCTGCAGGTGCGCAGGCTACGAGTTGCCGGCAAACCGGTGCCCGAAGGCATCGAGAGAGTGATTGCAGCCTGCGAAGCAGATACGGGCGCTGACTTGGTGCGGCGAATTGCCCAAACGACGGGCCTCAAACGCGCCAGGGTGGAAGGCATACTGCGCTACATCAGACAAAATCTGCATCCCTTCCCCGGGTACCTGTTTGCGGCGCGTCAGCGGCGGGCGCCGGCCCGCGCCGTGTACGTGTACCCGGACGTAATCATCCGCAATGAAGGTGAACACCTGGGCGTGGAAGTTCCGATGTCGCGCGCTGAGTTTCTGCGGCTCAACCAGGCGTACCTGCGGCTGGAGCGCGCGTACCGGCAATGCCCTGACTGCGCAGTTGAGCCGGGCGCGGAGCAGGTACTGGAGCAGTTGCAGCGGGCCCGCAACTTCCTGCAGATGCTCCAACGCCGCCGCAAGGTACTGCAAATGGTGGCTAGTGCCGTCGTCAAGCACCAATGGCGGTTTATCCTGTGGGGGCCGGCGTACCACCGGCCCCTGTACAAGAAGCAAATCGCGGCAGTAACCGGTCTGCACGAGGCCAGCGTATGCCGCGCCACCAAGGGCAAGTACGTGATGTTGCCTGACGGTGAGGTTGTGGAGTTTGACGTCTTCTTTGCCACTGCGGTGCCAATCAAGCATGTAATTGCCGACCTGGTGCGTCGGGAGAGCCGCAATCGCCCGCTGTCGGATAGTCGCATCGTCCAATTGCTGGCGCAACAGGGTTACACGGTAGCGCGGCGTACGGTAGCCAAGTACCGCCAGGCGCTCGGCATACCCGGATCGGCGCAGCGCCGTCGCCAGTATCAGATGGGGGGCAACCTGCGGCCTGCTTGCACGGCAAGCATTGGGCACGGAAATTGCATGTGATACGGCAGGCGACTGCAAGTTGCCTGGAGGCACAGATGATAACGGTAACACGGCTGAATGGTACCCGCCTGTACGTCAACGCCCTGTTGATTGAGAAGATCGAGGAGACACCGGACACGGTGATCGGCCTTACCACCGGCAAGCGCATCGTGGTGAAGGAAACGCCCACAGAAATCATCGAGCAGGCCGTCGCATACCTGGGCAGGCTGCACCGTGCCGCGGGAATCGAAGAGGGCAAGGGCGTGACACCCGGGCAATGGGGCCGCATCAGCCACCTACGTAGCAGGTAGCAACACATGGATCCAGCGAGCATTCTGGGATTGGCAATCGCCTTCGGAGGGCTGTTGCTGGGGATAACGGTGGAGGGCGGTTCACTGCGCAGTATGTGGCAGTTCTCTGCCGCACTGATCGTGTTTGGAGGGACATACGGCGCCGCCATCGGCTGCACGAACATAGGCGTATTCTTGCGCTCGCCGGCCAATGCCATCAAGGCGATAATGGGCCGGACGCCCAACCGCGTGGCCCTTATCAAGCAGATGGTGGAGTTGGCTACCCGGGCACGCAAGGAGGGGCTGCTGGCTCTTGAGCCGGAGCTGGAGAATATCGAGAACTCGACCCTGCGCAAGGCGCTGCAGTTGGTCATTGATGGGCTGGACCCTGAAACCGTGCGCGAGATGATGGAAACGCAGTTGGCTGAAACGCGCGCCAAGGCCAAGGAAGATGCGCAGTTCTTTGTAACATGGGGAGGGTTGGGGCCGACCTTGGGTGTGACGGGAACAGTCATGGGGTTGGTACACATGATGGAACAACTTGAGAATCCGGCTGACATGGGACCGGCGATTGCAGCGGCGTTTTGCGCAACCCTGTACGGAGTAGCCACTGCCAATGTCGTGTTCATTCCGATAGGGAAGAAGTTGATGAGCCTGGCGGACGAGGAGCACAAGGTGGGGGAGATGATAGTGGAAGGCGTCTGCGCCATCCAGGAAGGGGCCAGCCCGGTGGCGGTGCGCCAGCGCCTCAGTGCGTACCTCAGCGAAAAGCAGGCTGCTCAACTGGAAGGCCAAGGCAGCGAAGAGCTGCGGCTGGCGGCCTGATGAGGGTATCGCAGGCGGGACGAAGAGGGATACGGCGGAGGTGGTTAGCGGGGACGGTGGCCATGCCCGGCCGAGGGGGCGAAGTGAATTAACTTTGGACTTGATTCGTCAAAAATGGCTAAATTTAGCCATTTTTGAGGGGTGACCCTAGGGTCACCCCCGGCAGAGGGACGTGCATTTGCGTGTATCTGATTTAGCGCCGGCAAAGCTGCGGATAGGTGGCAGATGAGCAGGAAACAGGAGCCTGAACACGAGCCCGAGGAGGACCTGGAGAGATGGGTGGTCACATACGCAGATATGATCACGCTGCTGCTGGCCTTCTTTATCATGATGTACGCCATGTCAGTTCTAAACCAAGGCAAGTTTCAGAAGGTGGTACGGTCCGTAAAGGTGGAGTTGGGAATTGGGAGTGCAGGGTCGCCGATCGTCTCCGCCGGCGACGGTTCGACGACGGGCAGTGCCGGGATCCTGGCCGGCGACATTGCGGGGGTGTTGAAGGACAGGCTGGGGGACAGCTTTCTGCGCAGCGATATCGAAGTACTGAGCGCGGGTGACACCGTTACCATCCGCTTGCATACCAGGGACCTGTTTTTCAAGGCCGGCAGCGCGCAACTTCAACCTTACCTGCGCAAGGTGCTCCTGGAAGTGGCCGAGGTGTTAAAGCCGCTGCCGTACCAGATACGGGTCGAAGGCCACACCTGCAACCTTCCCATCAGGACCAAGCGGTACCCGTCGAACTGGGAGTTGTCCGCACAGCGAGCGATAAATGTGCTCACCTATCTGGTTCGGTATGGAGGCCTGCCGGCGGCGCGACTGTCGGCGACCGGGTATGCGGATACGAGGCCGATAGCCTCAAACGCCTCGGAGGCCGGGCGCAGGAAGAACCGGCGGGTGGATATTGTCTTGCTGCATGTCACCAGTGCCCCGCGGCTGCAGGTAAGGCCGCAGCCGCACAGGGGTGAGCGTCCACCGCCGGCCGGAGCTGCGCCGGTACGGCTGATGTCACCGGTAACGCTGTCGCGATAGCGGCCGGGGTGAAGTGAACTTGAAGGGATATTGAAGGAGGGTATGAATGGGCTGGACCAAACCCTACGCAGGCAAAATGTCCGTCAAGGTGCTAATCGGTTTGTTGGGGGTACTAGTGCTCATCGCCGGAGGAGGGGCGACTTATGTGCTGCTCGGCAAGAGCGGCGCGACCGTCGGCGAGAAGACGGAGGGACAACCCCCTGACAGCCAAGAACAGGCTGAAATGGAAAGTAGCGTCCCCGATGATGTGCACGTTGTCAGCCTGGGGGAATTCCTGGTCAACGTCAAGAGCGGTGCGGGGATGAGATACCTGCGCACGGAGGTGGCGCTTGAGCTGGTACCGCTTAAGGGGTCGAAGAGCAGTACCAAGAAGGCCGACAAGCACGGGGAGAAGTCAGAGGAATATGAACTACCCAACGAGGCGTTGTTGAGAGCCAAGGACGCGGTTGTCAGGGAGTTGACCGCCTCGGAGTTCGACAAGCTGCGCACTGAAGAGGGGCGTGCGGAACTCAAGCAGCGCTTGTGCAGCACACTCAACGAGGTGCTTAGCACCTACAAGGTCCAGCAGGTGTTGTTGGTGTCGTTCGTGATGGCAACGCAATAGCGGCAAGGCGGTGACAACAAGCGCGAGGGGAAGAGGCGAGGTGCCTACAAAGTGCAGCGAGCCGATGCAGGCGCAAGGTAGTGTGGTTACCAGAAGTTTGACATAGAGGCGAGGGCAATGACTGCGACGAGCAATGATGACAGCAGCGAAGTGGATGGAGTGCAGGCAGCGGAGGAGCCGGCCAACGAGCCAGCGGGTTCAGGGGACGGCAGAACACACCAGGCGGCGGGGAGCGCGCCACCGGCGGCAGCGAGTGACGATGTCGCCCAGGCGGAGGGGAAGGGCCTGGAGTTGATGATGGACATACCGCTGGAGGTGACGGTGGAGCTGGGCCAGACGACGTTGACACTGGCGGAAGTGTTGGCGCTGGGGCCGGGCAGCGTCATAGAGCTTAATCGCTTGCCGGGCGAGCCGCTGGAGCTGTTGGCGAACGGGCGGTTGATTGCACGCGGGGAAGTTGTGGTGCTCAACGAGAGTTTCGGCTTGCGGATTACCGAGATCGTGCAGGACGGCAAGTCACAGGCAGGGGGGTAGAGCAAAGGTGAATTATCCGGTGGCCCGAGGTGATAGGCGGCAGTGGCTGGCGGCGGCAGTGACTATCCTCATCCTGGTTGGGGGGATGATGGCGGTGTGGGTGATGAGCAGAGCGCCGCTGGAGCCTGTGGATAGCATAGCGGCCGCCGAGACGCCAGATGGCGCAAGCAGCGGTGGCGATGACGGAGCGGCCGGCCCTGTGCACATATCGGTGCTCGAGATCTGGTGGCGCTTTGCGGTATTGCTGACGGCTATTTACGGCATCGGGATGGGTATCAAGTGGTTCAAGACGCGCAGGGAGGAGATGGGACAGGAGATGGAAAGCAGCAATCAAGCAGGGCCTGCCATGGTGTTGTGCGACAGCGTGGAACTGGACGATTCGTGCAATGTTCACCTGTTGCAGGTGGAGGACGAGCTGCTGGTAATAGGTAGCAGCAACAGGCGGCTGGCGTTGCTGGCACAGCTACGGAGGCAAGCGGCCAGCGTGGTCCCCGAAGCAGAGCCTGGGCAGCAGTCGAAGCGGCGTCGAGAACCGACCGGCGTGCCGCTGCGAGCGCCGGGGGTATCGGAGTGGGAATGGGCACAGCGGCGCGCAGAACTTATCAGCGCGCTGCAGCAGCAAGTGAACGACTGAAGGGACCGGCGGCAGTTGATGTGTAATAGGGTTATATATTGCGGCGGGCTGCTCACGGCATGGGGCGGGCAGGGATGAAGACAGATAGAGTCGTCGCTTGCATCAGCCGGGAGAAATGGCAATGAGGCCGGGGGAAATGGCGCACCGGGCAGTGGGATGGGGCGTACCGGTTATGCTGGTGGCCGCAGGATGTGGTACCGCGACGGCACAAGGAAGCGGGCCCGGTGCGATAATGCAACAGTTAAATACGGCCCAGCCACAGGAGCTGGTGGGCGTCCTGCGCCTGGTTATCGGGCTGGCCGTGTTATCGCTGGCCCCGGCACTGCTGATGATGCTGACGGCTTTCACACGCATCATCATTGTGCTGAGTTTCATGCGGGGGGCAATGGGAACGCAGACCATCCCGCCTAGCTCGGTACTGGTGGGGCTGGGGTTGTTCTTGACGTTCTTTGTGATGTACCCGACGTGGGACGAGATCAACCGGCAGGCGGTGAAGCCGTACAGCGAGGGAAAGCTGAGCTACGAGCAGGCACTGGAGCGGGGAATGCGGCCGTTGCAGGAGTTCATGATACGGCAGACACGAGACCGCGACCTGGTGCTGTTCGTGCAGCTTGCGGGCATGAAGCAAGAGCCGCCCAAGGAGGAATTGCCGCTGAGGGTGGTGGCGCCGGCCTTCATGATCAGCGAGTTGCGGACTGCATTCGAGATCGGGATAGTGCTGTACGTTCCGTTCCTGGTGATTGACCTGGTGGTTGCCAGTACGCTGATGTCCATGGGAATGATGATGGTGCCGCCGGTAATGATTTCGCTGCCGTTGAAGCTGCTGCTGTTCGTGATGGCGGACGGCTGGGCGCTGCTGGCCAAGAGCGTGGTGCTGAGTTTCCGGTGAGGCGGGCGGCAGGCGGTACTGTAGTGTCCCGTACAGGAGGCGGGGAAAGATTACAGATTCGACGGTATTGGAACTACTTCACCGGGTGCTATTGATGAGCATAATCCTCGGAGGCCCGGTGCTGCTGGTGGCACTGGTGGTCGGCGTGTTGATAAGCCTGCTGCAGGCCATCACGCAAGTGCAAGATATAACGGTTACGTTCGTGCCCAAGATAATCGCCGTGGCGCTGACGATAGTGGCCCTAGGGTCATGGATGCTGCACAGCGCGGTGAACATGACCGTGGAGCTGTACGGGAACATACCGCGCCTGGTGCGCTGAGAGGCGGGGGAGAGGAGGGACAGGCAGTCAGCGCACCTGCACGACCGTGGCATCTCCGGCGGCCAGCCGTACCGGGAAGCCGGCGGTGCCGGCGCCAGCAGTGACCGGCAGGACCTGGCCGGTGAGGAGGTCTTGCACCGAGACGTTGCCGGTCATGCCCAGGGCGCCGGTGTCAATGGTGATGAGGGTAGTCACCGCGGTCTTGGCATGGTTGTGGAGGCTAAACAGCAAGGGCGGCCGCGTCCCGAAGCGCTCGATGCTGACGTTTTCATTGTCGGCCCGTGCCCATGGCACCGGCTCCCAGCCGGCCGCATTCATGCGCAGGATGACGGGCACATACTTTTCATACAAGCGCGCCGCCATGGACCCGGGCTTGAAGTCGGCGGTTGCATAGCCGCCGGGGATAGCCCCCATGGGCAGGTGCGCCTTGACGAAGGCTTCGCCCCAGCGCCCTATCGGCAAGGTGACGACCTGCTTGTGATAAGCCAGGGTGCGAGCCGCTACGCCGTAGTTTTTCAGTCCCCACTCCAGGCCGTTGATGTCCAGAAGATGCTGGGCAAAGGGGAAGGGCTGAACGCCGGTGTTAGCTATCAGCCACATGCCGCGCTTGACGAGTTGGCGCTTCAACCGGGCGGTCCACTCGTACATCATAGTATCGCCGATGATGACGGGGCGAAAGTCGCCGGCGGCGAAGGTGGGGGGATAGTCACAGGCGGCGAGATGATCGCGGTTGAAGTCCAGCACGGTGCTGCTGGAGAAGTAGTTATCCAGGCCGAAGCCGTCAAGGCGGGCGCCCTGGGCGCGATACTCCGCGACCGTGGGCCACAAGATGTGGTCGAACAAGAACCGGCCGTACCCGCCGGGGATGTCGGGATCCACGTTGACCTGACAGCGTCCGGTCCACCAGTCGGTGCCACCCCAGTCAGCGCGGTTGACCAGGTAGCCGACCTGGATTTCACCGTTTGCATCCAAGGCGGCGGAGGCCTTGACCGCGGCGATGGAGGCACGCAGCCACTGTTCAGCGGCCTGGCGGCCCATGTGCTTTTCGCGGGCCTCGTAGCGCTTGCGGCCGGTTGCGGTGGGGCGCACGGAAAGTATGTGCGCGCGGGGGTCGGGAGCGTCCAGGAGCTTGCGCATGGCGGCGACGGCTTCCTGAGGAGTGGGGCGATGGTCGAAGCGGCCGAGATCAGCGAAGTAACGCATCGAATCGTTGTAGAGGAAGGAATACAGCCCGTGCGTGTCATCGAAGGCAACTGCCGCTGGATCAGCCGGGCCCCAGTGATACTTAAAGCCTAGTTGTTCGATATTGGGCAAGACCGCACAATTTCCCCAACAGACCCAGCCGCCGTCGTGCTTCATGCGCTTGGTGAAGAGACGAGGGAATATCTTGTAGTAGCGCTCTGCGGCCGAGCGCAGGCCCCATTGGGGGTCGCAGTCGTAGATGACAAAGCTGTAGTCGGCGCGGTTGGGGAACTTGGTGGTGGCCGGGGTGAGGCCCAGGTCCACGGCAAGAAACAGTTGGCGGGTGGCCGTGCAAACACCGATGCGATGATACAGAGGATAGTCCATGGGGATTGCAACAGCCAGCGCCTGGTCGCCGGAGACACAGCCGAACGGGTAGGTGGAGTGGCGGGCGTTGGCGCCAGCGGGAGCGCTGGCGAAACTGCCCAAGGTGGAATTGCCTGCCACCGGCCGCGGGGTGAGGATGTCATCCCACCAGGTGAGCTTGCCACGCGGGCAGGGGAGGGCGAAGTAGACGGTCACTGCACGGTCGGCAGCCGCCAGGTTGCGGACGCGCACGGTGACGGCGACATGGTCGGGGGCCGCGGTATAGACAGCACGGAGAGCGAGCTTGACGTCAGGAGCACGATAGTCAACCGCAAGTCCGTTACGAGTGGGGTGCACGGAGCGCGGGGATGCCAAGAACGGGACCAAGGGGGAATTAGTGGCATTATCGCGCACGAAGAAGCCAAACAACGGAGGTTGCGGTTGATTGTGAGACATCAGCCGGCGGCGGCCGATGTTGACGCGGACAAGTTGCCCAGTAGGAGTAAAGCCCAGCTCCAGGCCGGTGCTGGTAGCAAGCCGGTAGCGCGGAGCATCATAAGCGATGGGGTTGAGCAGTTGGGAGCGGGGTGTAGGCTGCAAGTCGAAGTTGACCATCAGGGAGCCGTCAGGCAGCAGCTTGACAATACTATCGTGAAGGGGAGCCTCGGCGACATAAGGCAGAACGGCATCGGGGAAGATGATGCCGCAATCCTGGGTCAGGGAAAGCTCCAGGTGCCACCAGCCGGCCCGGCCGGCGACGGGGGCCGTGATGGTCGCGGCCTGGAACTGGGGAATGACGCGTTCGACGGCCAAGGAATTGTCGGGGCGCAGCAGGCGTACGGTGGCTTGCTCGTTGGGCAGGAAGGAGAGTTTCAGTGTAGCCAGATCGGCAGGGACATAGAAGTACAGGGGGTTGGCGTGGTCTATGACTTCGAGCTGGCGGCGGTCGCCTAGGTCTACGCACCAGGTGGCTCCATCAACCTGGATGCTGAAGGCGTTCATGCCGGGGTTGGCGTCGAGGATGTACAGGCCGGCAGTATAAGGCATGAAGGCGATCTCCTTGGTGGCGGGCGGCGTCAGGGAGCCATGGGCTATGACCTCACCGCGGGTGCCGAACAGGCGGTACACGAGAGGGTCGGAGTAGCCGGTGGCGGCGCGGATGGCCGCAAGGGTGATGACAACGCGGCGCTGGGGGCCGGGGAGGAGCAAGAAGGTGTGCTGGTGGCGGAAACAAGTAGGCTGCGAGTGGGCGGGCGCCAGCGTGAGGCTGAATGCGGCAAGAGAAAGCAGGAAGGCGCGCAGGCAGGTCATGGCCATCACCTACAGGAGCGGCTGGGTTGGGATTACGAAGGTTGTTATTCGCTGCCGGGAAGCTGATACCTGTTCGTAGATTTGCGCATTGGCAAGGGGTGCGATATGCAACATACTGCGGCTCACCGGCAGGCACGCCCGTCCGCAGCATACCTGCAGCTCCAGTCGTTGCCTCCGCCTAATATCCGCACCGAGTGCGGGGCCTTAAGTAGTCACCGCAAGGGCCGATATAAAGGGGGTAGTGCTTCTTGGCGGGGGGATTTTCCCCTTTACGTAGAGGGCCGTGGTGTAATGCGGGCATTCAGGTTCTCGTTGCAAGCGGTTTTAAACCTGCACGAACAGCAAGAGCGGCAGGCGGAGCTGGTACTGAACCAGAGCATTGCAAAGCTGCGCGAGGCGGAAGAGAACCACAAACAGTACCGGCGCCACTGCATGGAGGTACAGAGCGCAATAGCACGGCTGGCGAGCGAGGGGATAGAGGGAGGGCAACTGGCGCGGTACAGCCGGCGCTTGCAGTACCTGCAAGAGCGGCGCAGGCAATGGCGGACAAGTGTAGAGACAGCCCAAGGCGTGGTGCGAAAGCACCAAGAGGAATGGAGAGAGGCGCGCCGCAGGCGGATGGTAGTGGAGCGACTGCGCGAACGGGAGTATCAACGGTACCTGGAGGGTTGCAGGAGGGCCGAGGAACGCCGGATCAGCGAAATCGCCTTGCGTAACTGGACGTGGGAGGGAAGAGGAGGAGTCGGGAAGGCCGGCCTGCAGCCGAGAGGGCGATGACGTGGCAGCGCCCGGCAGAAAGTTGAGCGTGGAATATCACAATGGCAAGCGGTTTGCTGAGGGTGTTGGACAGGATTGTACAGATCGAGGTGCGCTTGGCGCAAATACAAGGCGCCCGGTGGGGTGATAACCTTGTTCAGGCGCCCGGGGGGTTTGCGCGGCTGTTATGGCAGGCCGGGTGGGCACAACGGGCAGGCGGAGGTGGCGGAGGCGGCAAGTATGATGAACTGGTGCGGGTTGCCGCAGACAAGTATTGCGTGGACCCTGACTTGATACATGCCGTGATCCGGGCGGAGTCCGGCTATGACGCCGCGTGCGTCTCACGGGCAGGGGCGATGGGGTTGATGCAGCTTATGCCTGGAACCGCCGCTGCCCTGGGGATAACGGATCCCTTTGACCCGAGCCAGAATATCGAGGGTGGGACGCGACAACTAGCTGCGTACCTGCGGCGCTACGGGACGCTGGAGCTGGCCCTGGCGGCCTACAATGCGGGACCGGGGGCGGTAGCTCGATATGGAGGCGTCCCTCCGTACAGCGAAACGCGAGCCTTCATCCGAAATGTGACCCGGTACCTGTTGGAGCGCAAGCAGGCGAACCCGGTACCTGACGGGCACCAAGCCTGCGGGCCATTGATGCGCCGCCCGCAGGCGGCCGGCAAGGAAGAGCAGCGGGTACTTCCGCGGCCAGTGGGGGAGAGGCGCAAAGAGGAGCCGACGAAGGGGCAAGTGACAAGCAGCCCCCTGGCACCGGCAGCGGCCGGGCACAAGGAGCCTGGCTTGTCGCCGGCGGGGGATCGTTGGGCGCCACGAGGGCAACAGATCGATGACACTGAGGCAGTCGCGCCGGTGGGCGGCGGACGGGAGGGCAGACCAACGCTGCGTTTGCTGCGGCATAACATGAGGCAGTCAACCTTGGGGCGCACCCAGGCTGCGGGGGAGGGCAGCCGGCAACAGGAGGCCCCGTACCAGGACTTGCGCCGGGGAGAGGAAACGGCGGCTGTGCCGCCAAGCGGCACGGAGTACAAAGCGAGGAGCGAAGGGGTGGGCGTAAACAGCAAGGGCGCGCAGCAGGCAGCCGGGGAGATAGCCTTTGGGGAGGAGCGGCAAGCGGCGGCCTTGCAGCGCATACCGGCACGGCACACGCAGATATCGGACGGGGTAAAGGCGGGGCAGTTCGAGAAGGCAGGCAGCAGGGCGAAGACAGACACGGTGAAGGGACTGGCGGTCGAAGAACCCAGAGGTAGGGGCTTCACCGCACCTTTGGCAGGTGAAGCAAGAAGCCCACAGCAGAGGCTATCCAAGACCGCCAGGCGGTTGAGCGAGTCGACAGAGGCTAGACATTCTGGCGCCGTGACGGACAAGCAGAAGCCCCGGCTGATGCCAGCGGAGGCAGTAGCACCGACACCGGAAGCACGAGTGCGCGGCGGCGTGGAGGCGGGCAGTCGGTGGCATGGCGAGGCAACCTCCGAGTTCAAGGCAGATGAAGGTGATGTCATAACCGAAAGCACCAGGGAAA
>JALGVG010000006.1 GCA_029819875.1 Candidatus Zipacnadia bacterium
CCGCTGCGGCCGTGTGGCCTCCAACCGCACCTGCCCGCATAGCGGCGAGGATATCATTTCGTTCAGCGGCACGGTCATCCGCAACAGCATCCAGCAGGGCGTTGCCCCTGACCCGCGCATAATGCGGCCGGAAGTGTTCGACGTCATCCGCAGCTTTGACAACCCGTTCGTGGAACAGGCAAGGCCGCCGGCCGCCTCAAGCTGCCGTAAGGCACAATAAATCCGAGGGCGGTTATAAATCCGCACATGACAGAAGGTGACAGCTCCATTGCCAAGTGATCGCGTACTCGTAGTGGGCTGGGATTCAGCCCCCCATCAACAACTTTTCGGCGAGTTCCTGCAGGTGATGCCCAATTTCCGCCGTATCGTGGACGGCGGCCTGTGGGGGCCGCTGCGCTCCAGCCACCCTCCCATCACGGTGCCCGCCTGGACCTGCATGCTGAGTTCAAAAAACCCCGGGCGCCTGGGATTCTTCGGGTTTCGCAACCGCAAGCCCGGAGACGTGCAGGGACGCTGGATCGCCACCTCTGCCGCCGTCAAGCAGCCCCGCGTATGGGACATTCTCTCCCGCCACGGCAAGCGCGTGTGCCTGCTCAACGTCCCGCAGACCTACCCGGTCAGCCCGGTCAACGGCATCATGATTTCATCGTTCCTCACTCCCAGCACCGACAGCCCCTATACCTACCCGCCTGACCTCAAGCCGGAGGTCGAGCGCGTCGCCGACGGCTACATGATAGATTGCGAGAACTTCCGTACCGAGGACAAGAAGTGGCTGCTGGACCAGATATACGAGATGACCGACAAGCGCTTCCGGGTCGCCAAGTGGCTGCTGCAGCGCGAGCGCTGGGACTTTTTCATGCTCGTGGAGATGGGCACAGATCGCATCCAGCACGGCTTTTGGAAGTTCATTGACCCTCGGCACCGTCGCTACGAACCGGGCAATCCCTTCGAAAATTGCATCAAGGATTACTATGCTCACCTTGACGCCCAACTGGGCGAGCTGATGGAGGCCTTCGGGGAGGGCACTGTCATCGTAGTTTCCGATCACGGCGCCAAGTGCATGAAGGGGTCGCTTAACATCAACGACTGGCTCATCCGCGAAGGGTACCTGCGGCTGAGGCAGCCCGTTACCGAGGTCACGCGGTTCGACCCCTCGCTGGTGGACTGGCCCAACACCACGGCGTGGGCATGGGGCGGGTACTACGCGCGGGTGTTTCTGAACGTCCGCGGCCGCGAACCCCAGGGCCTGGTGGAGCCGTCGGAGTACGAATCCGTTCGTGATGAATTGGCACGCAAGATCGCCGCTATCCCGGATGATGAGGGCCGCAGGATGGAAACTGTTTGCCATCGGCCGCAGGATATCTACACCGGCCCCTACGTCAACGAAGCTCCCGACTTGCTGGTTTATCTTGACAACCTCAGTTGGCGGGCGGGTCAGGACATCGGGCATGACAGCATCTACAGCTTCGATACCGAGATCGGGCCGGATGACGCAGTGCACGATGAATACGGAATCGTGGCAATGCGCGTCGCGGGTGGCGAAGGCGGCGGCAAGGTCGAGGGCGCCCAACTGATGGACATTGCCCCCACGGTGCTGAAGGCAATGGGAATCGAGCCCCCGCCGGACATGGAGGGGCGCTCCTTGATATAGAACATCCACAGGCAACAGCGAAAAGGAGAAATGCAAGATGGCACAGGGCGCAGTAATCTGGTTCACCGGTGTACCGGCAGCAGGGAAATCAACCATCGCCGGGAAGGTACAAGAGCTGTTGGAGGCGCGCGGCCTGCCGGTGGAAAACCTGGATGCCGACGAGGTGCGCCAGAACCTGTCACCCAATCTCGGCTACACGCCCGAAGCGCGCGATGAAAACACCAAGCGGCTGGCGTGGATGGCCAAGATGCTGAGCAAGTACGGCGTCAACGTGCTGGTGGCGGCGGTCTCGCCGCTGCGTTATCATCGCGACCGCGCGCGCGAGTACTGCCCGCATTTCGTGGAGGTTGCCGTGAAGGCCTCCCTGGAAACTTGCAAGCAGCGCGATCCCAAGGGCCTGTACGCCAGGGCGGAACGCGGTGAGGTCAACGATATCGCCGGCTGGCACATGCCGTACGAGGAATCACTTAACCCTGAAGTGGTCATTGATACCGAGCAGGTCAGCGTCGCCGAAGCAGCCGACATGGTCATCGCCAAGCTCGAAGAGCTTAACTACATCCCCGCAACTGCGGGCGCCGAGGCGGCAGGTCCATACTCGTCGGACGAGGAACAACAGGTCGCCGAGAGGCTGGAAGGTCTCGGCTACATGTAAGACAGCAGGCTTGCGAGCCGCTGCCGTACTCTGCTCAACAAGGCTGGTTGGCAATGCGTATACCTTTTCTTTCCCGCAGACGCTCCCCCCGGCTCCTCGTCCTGGGCCTGGACGGGGTGCCGTTTTCGTTCCTGCAACAACGCCTGGCCGACGGCAGTATGCCCAACCTCGCCGCCGTCGCTCGCCAGGGCAGCTTCCGCCGCGCAGAATCGGTTCAGCCCACCGTCTCCTGCGTGGCGTGGAGCTGCTACATGACCGGCCAAAACCCCGGCAAGCACGGCATCTTCGGATTCCAGGACTTGCGGCCGGGAAGCTACCAGTCATTCATACCCAACGCCGCAGACCTGCAAAGCCCCATGCTGTGGGAGATTCTCTCGCGGCGCGGCAAGCGCGTCATCGTCATGAACGTGCCGGTCACCTACCCGCCTCGCGAGGTGAACGGGTTGCTGGTAGGCGGCTTCCTCGCTCCCAGGCTGGAAGGCGCCACCTGGCCGGCACAATTGGCCTCCCGCTTGCAGAAACTCGACTACAAGATTGACGTTGACCCTTGGCTGGCCCGCGAATCCCTGGACAAGTTCTACGAAGATTTGCGGCGGACATTCCAGGCCCGCCGCCGTTCCTTCTTAGCCCTGCTGCGCGAGGAGAAATGGGACTTCGCCCAGTGCCACATCATGGGCACTGACCGCATCAACCATTTCATGTGGGAACTCTACGAGACCGGCCACCCGACGTGGGCTTCCCGCTTCGTGGATTACTATCACCTGATAGACGAAATGATCGGGGAAATCAGCGCTCTGCTAAGCGATCAAGACATGCTGCTGATTCTTTCCGACCACGGGTTCTGCACGCTGAAGCAAGAGGTGAACACGAACTACTGGCTGCAGGAGCAAGGGTTGCTGGTTCAGCCCGCCGGCCCGCGTCCCCGCTTTGAGGACCTCGACGAGCAGACCAAGGTTTTCTCCATGACGCCGGGGCGCTTTTACCTCAACCTCAAGGGCAAATTCCCGCGCGGAGCCGTAGACAACCAGGAGGCCGACGAGCTTCTCCGGCAACTTGAGGCCGGCCTGCGCGCACTGCGGGATCCCAGTGACAACAGCCCCGTGATCTCCCAGGTGCTGCACCGCGATGAACTCTACCACGGGCCTGCCGCCCATGCTGCTCCCGACCTGGTTGCCGTCCCCTTCGACGGCTACGACCTGAAGGGCACCTTGGGCCAGACCCAGCTCTTCAGCCGCGGCGCCCTCGTGGGCATGCACACGTACGCCGATGCCTTCTGGCTTGCACAAGGCGTCAAGCTGGCGGACACCACCCCTAACATAATGGACGGCGCTACGACAGTGCTGGCCATGCTTGACGAAGAGCCTCCGCCGGATATGGATGGCAAGGTCCTCGCCACCTGATGGCCCCTGCCGTCCGCCCCGATGGCCCCGCAATGGCGGCCGCAACGCCTGTGCCGCCCTGGTGCAAACGCGAACCGCACGACCAAAGGCGGCATCATCTGTCGGACAGCCGGCCCCCGGCGCCCTTGCCATCCACGGAAGTGCCTGCTGTGCCGGTAAGCAGCACCGCGACTGCTGCCACCAGGTATATCGCTGCCCCTACCATGAGAACCACGCTGAAGCCGAACAGCTTGGCCAGCGTCATCGCCCCTACCGATCCCAGGACGGAAGTAAGACCGTTGAGCCCCCACACCCACGGTATCACCATCTCGTGCCATTGCCCCACGATTCGCAGGCCGATGGGGAACGGCATTCCCATGAAGAACCCCAGCCCGAACAGCAGCAGCATGGTCAATACGCAGCGCGCCAGTATCTGCCAGTGCAATGTGGCATCGATTACTGCGGGCAAGAGGGCCTCCAGACCCACCACCAGGCCTGTTACCACCAACGCGGCCAGCGCCGCCCATCTCATCAAGGCCCGGGGCCGGTACGCCTGGCTGACGTAGCTGCCGGACCCGCTGCCCAGCAGCAAGGCGAACAGGATGACTGATAAGGCCAGCACCGGATACCCCAGGTACTGGATGAGCTTTTGTACCAGGCACACCTCCACCAGCATGAATCCTGCACCTAACAGGGCGAAGTACAGGAACGCACACCCGACGGGCCGCAGCGAGGCGCCAAATGAGGGCAGCCGCAGCAACACCATCCCCGCCAATATTGCAAGCACCACTACCGCGGCGCCGACTACGCCCACCAGCCACTTGAACTGCCGGGGAATGCCATAGGTGAAATCGAATACGAAAGGCTTGTCATCCGTGCAGGGCACCAGGTTGACATGCAAACCGGAAGCTCTCCACATCTCGCCGCTGAACCGCGCGACGAACTCGGGCGTGGACAAGCGCTCCTCGGTCAGCCATGAAAAAGGCTGCGGCTCGAACGCACCCGGAAAGTACCCCGGCTCAAAGCCCAGCGCAATGGCTTGGCGGGCCAAGTATGCTGAACGCTCCGGCTCCAGCGGTTTGCGGAACATAAGCAGCAGGTGACGGTACGGCCCCCTGCCGTAGAACCGGCGTTGAACACTGATGACTGCCAGGTGATCGAGGGCCTCGGCGCGCGCAATGCCGCGTTCCTGCAGGGCCTCCAGGGCCGTCAGGAAGGTGCGCAGCAGCACCAGGTTCGACTGACAGACGAATGCCAGGCAGCCGTCGGCCGAAAGGTGGTCATAGTAGTCGCCAAATGCCTCCACGGTGTGGGCATAGCTCTCCACCAGCGCCAGGCTGGTGCTGGCCGTGGTCGCCGTCTTGGTCAGCGCCATGTAGATGAGGTCATATTGCTTCTGGGAACGCCGCACGTAACTGCGGCCCTCGTCGACCTTGATTGACACATTGGCATAGTCATAGACCGGCCCGGCGAAGTCGCGATAGCGGCGCACGATGCGGGGGATGGCGGGGTTGAGTTCCACCCCTTCAATGTGCCGAGTTCCCACCATCAGTGCCAGCAGTACGTCCAGCCCCCCGCCGGGGCCGATCAGCAGGCAACTGTCGGGCCGCTGCATGCGGAAAGGAAACAGCCCGATGAACCGCGACAGCCGCGGCTTGAGCTTCCCCAGGTCGCCGTCGAACGCCAGCATGTTGGTAGGAACTTCGCCGTCCGTGTATATGTAGCGGTCGCTGGTAGGGCGGAGCACCCCGTCCGCATCAGCTTCCACGGTGACGTCGGTGCGTGCAAATGCGTCCCACTCGCTGTACTCCAACTTCACGCGCGGGTCGTTCAACTCCTGGTACAGCGGCTTGGCCAGCGGATCGTTCTTCATCGGCAGCCGCGGCAAGTCCACCACGCGCCGGCTCACGTTTCCAACGAGGGCCCCGGCAATCACAAGCAGCACAACGCCCCCCATCACGGCCCCCGCCCGGTTGCGCTCCGCCGCCATGTTCACCGCCAGCCCTGCCGCCACGATTATCCCGCACACCACGGCCGTGTTGACCGCCCCGCCCCATTGCAGGAATGCGATGACCAGCACGGTGCCCAGCGCTGCGCCCGACAAATCGGAAAAGTACAACCGCCCGCTGAAGGCGCTGTATTCCGTGAACATGTGGCTTAGCAGTATGCCGGCCAGCAGGAAGGGCAGCAGGCAGGTAAGCGAGACAACCGCCAGCGAGGTGAGGTGGGCCGACAGGGGCGTGGCAAACAGCAACGCCAGCGACAGCGGGTAGGAGAAGGCCAGCACGAGGCACAGGCCGCTGACAAATGCCTGCGTCCTCGCGATCCGGGGCACAAACAAGCGTAGCAGAAAATCAATCAGCCCGCCCAAACCCAGGCCGCAGGTGGCCAGGGAGATGGCAAGAAACACGAAGTGGTAGCGCAGCAGTACCGAAAAAGCACGGGTGAGGGCCACCTCGAAGACCAGCACCGACAGCGAAACAGCAAAAACCAGCAGGCTTGCTGTGCGCGGAGCAATGCAGCGTTGTGCATCGCGTGCGGCAGTGGGCACTATTTGGTCTCCTCACCCTCGGACTGCTCCACTTTCTCGCCCGCCGCTGACTGGAACCGCTCCAATTCTTCCGGCGTGGCATTGCGCGTGAAACGACACTTCGGATAGCCCGAGCAGCCCAGGAATGCCCCGCGGCGGCCGTACCGCAGCACCAGCGGCTTGCCGCACTTCTCGCAGGGAATATCCGTAACCACCGCCTCCGGGCGCTTCCGATGACCGCCTTGTTCGCCCTCCAGGGGCCGGGTGTACCGGCACTTCGGATAGCCCGAACAGCCGATAAACCTCACCCCTCGGCGGTTGGTCCTTATCACCAACTTCTTGCCGCATTCGGGGCAACTTTCGTCCAGTTCCTCGGCCGCTGCCGTGCGCACCGTTTCCGGAACCAGGTCGCGGGTATAGTCGCAGGCGGGATAGTTTTCACACCCTGCAAACCTGCCGTAGATGGAATAGTGCTCCACGAGCCTGCCCCCGCACTTGGGGCAGACCTCGCCCTCCAGCACCTTGGGGCGCGCCTGCCTGGCCTCGTCCAGGAGCTTCTCAAAGTCGCTGTAGAACTGCCTCAGCAGCGACACCCAGTCCCGCTGGCCGCTTTCCACCGTGTCCAGTTCGCTTTCCACCTGTGCCGTGAATTCCACGTCCATGATCCGGGGAAAGTGCTCCACCAGGTAATCGCACACCGCAAACCCCAGGGCGGTAGGGACAAAGGCGCGTTGCTGCATCCGCACGTAGCGGCGTTGCCTCAACGTTTCGATGATAGGTGCGTAGGTGCTGGGCCGTCCGATGCCTTTCTCTTCGAGGGCCGCCACCAGCGTCCCCTCGTTGTACCGCGGGGGCGGCTTCGTAAAATGCTGCTCGGGGGTGACTTCGTGGCAGTCCAACGGCTGCCCCGGCTCCAGGGGCGGGAGGTTTGCGCTCTCCTCTTCCGAGGAGCTTGGCGGCATCACTGCCTGGTAACCGGGGAAGCGCAGAACCGAGGCCGTCACCCGCAAGCCGTAGGGGCCGGCCGTTATCTCCACGCGCTGCTGGTCATAGATCGCCGGGGCCATCTGGCTGGCCACAAAGCGCCGCCATATCAGCTCATACAGCTTCGCCTGTTCCTCGGACAGATACCGGCGCACCTTATCGGGAGTGCGCTCGATGTCTGTAGGGCGGATCGCCTCGTGGGCATCTTGTGCCCGCTTGGGCTTTTTGCCTCTCACTCCCGGGCCCACGTAGTCCTTGCCGTAGGTGCGGGCGATGAAGGCCGTGGCGGCGCGGCGCGCCTGGTCGGCTACGCGGGTCGAATCAGTCCGCATGTAGGTGATAAGGCCCACGGTGCCCTCGCCAAGGTCAACGCCCTCGTACAGTTGCTGGGCAATCCGCATCGTGTTGCGTGCCGAAAAGCCCAGCTTGCTGGCCGCCTGGCGCTGGAGGCTGGATGTTATGAACGGCGGCGGCGCCTTGCGACGCACCTTCTTGCTTTGCACCTCCGCCACCTGGTAAGCCAGCTCCTGCAGCTCGGAGACGATAGGCATCACTTGCTGCTCGGTCTTCAGCTCCAGCTCCTCGCCGTCCTTGGTCTTCAGCTCGGCAACGAATGTCTGCTCGCTGTCCTGCGGCGAAAGCGTCACCGCGATGCTCCAGTACTCTTCGGGCACGAACGCCGCTATCTCCCGCTCCCTATCGCATATCAAGCGCAGGGCCACGGACTGCACCCGCCCGGCACTGAGGGCCACACTGCGCTTGTGGCCGGCCTTGATCTTCTCCCACAGCAAGGGGCTGAGCTTGTACCCCACCAGCCGATCGAGTATCCGGCGGGCCTGCTGAGCATTCACGCGGTTGAGATTTATCTTGCCGGGCGAGGCCAACGCCTCGCGTACTGCCTGCTCGGTGATCTCGTTGAACTCGATGCGCAAGGGGTCCTTCAGTTTCAGCACCTCGGCCAGGCTCCAGGCAATGGCCTCGCCCTCGCGGTCAGGGTCGGAGGCCAGGTACACGGTGTCGGCCTCGGCCAGCTTCTTCCGCAACGCGGCCACCGTCTTGCGCTGCGAGGGGATGATCACGTAATGAGGCCGGAAATCATTCTCGATGTCCACGGCCAGGTCATCCTCGGGCAGGTCGCGGACATGGCCCATGGAGGCCAGCAGGAGGTACTCGTCCCCCAAGAACCGGGCCAGCGTGCGCGTCTTCGTCGGCGATTCGACTATGATTGCAGGTTTACCCACTACTCAGTCACCACTGGCTGGAACAGAATTGTGCACTCCAAGTCATGATACTTTGACAAACGTCCCGCCCGGGTTGCGCTGAACGAGGCCTTTTACTTCCAGCAGCATCAGTGCGGCGCTGACATTCGCCGCCGAAAGCCCGGTCTTCTCCGACAAAACATCAACATCCGTCGGCGTAAAGCTTACCGCCTCGTATACGCGCTTTTCGTCGCCCAGCAGTTGCGGCACCTCCCGCCTATCACGTTCCGGCACCGTCTGCAGGAGAATGCCGAGGCCTTCGATGACGTCCTCGGGAAATTCGACCAGCCGGGCACCGTCCTTTATAAGCGCATGGCAGCCTCGCGACATGGGGCTGTTGACATCGCCGGGGACGGCAAACACCTCGCGGCCCTGCTCGGCACCCAGGCGCGCGGTGATCAGGGCCCCGCTTTGGTCCGGCGCCTCCACCACTACCACGCCCATCGCCATGCCGCTGATAAGGCGGTTGCGCGCCGGAAAGCGCTCGCGGATCGGCTCGGTGCCGAAAGCATACTCGGTAACGACGGCCCCTGAGCTGGCGATTTCCTCGCGCAACTGGCGGTGTGCTGCCGGAAAGGTGATGTCGGGCCCGCTGGCCATGACCGCTATCGTGCGCCCTCCCGCCTCCAGCGCCCCCCGGTGCGCCTCGCCGTCAATGCCCAGCGCCATTCCGCTTATGACCGTGAACCCGCGCTTTGCCAAGTCCGCGGCGAGGCGGTGCGCCACGCGCAACCCGTAGGGCGTGGCCTTGCGCGTACCGACTATCGCCACCGCCAAGTGATCGCGCGTATCGAGCTGCCCTTGCACAAAAAGCATCGGCGGCGGGTCGGCTATTTCCTTGAGCAACGGCGGATATTCAGGGTCATTGATGGGCACGGGTCGCACGCCGTACTGCTCGCACTTGGCCCGGATTTGCGCCGCATTGACCTCTCTTTGCGCCTGCCGCAAGGCCGTAACATGCTGCTTTCTGATGCCCTCCACTTGCAAGAGCTCTTCATCGCCGGCCGCCAGCACCGCCTGGGCGCTGCCGAAACTGCGGACCAGAGCCAGTTGGCATCGCGGGGTCAGCCTGCTGGCGTTCATTATCACGCAAGCGTCAAAGCCGTCTATGTCCATCAGGATCACTTGGTAAAGTTGTCGCAAAACAGCGGCAAGAGGCCCGAAGGCCCCTTGTCACCTCGTACGCCCTGGTCATTGGCCGGACGCGCCATGTTAGATTATCTCTTCATCGTCGTCCGTGTCAAGTTCGGCCCGCGCCTTGGCCCGCAAGGTGGACACCTCGTCACCGGTCTTGGCGGCAGCCGCTTTGAGCGCCTCCAGTTCCGCCCGCTGGTTCTTGATGGTTTCGGCCATGCTCCTTAGCTTCTCCTTGGCCCTCTCAACCTGGGCATTGGCCATCACAGCGATCGCCCGCTGGCTCGCCCATGCTCCCCAGGCTGCCACGGCCATCAAGATGGCGCCTATCACGACGCCGGCCAGCGGTACCAGGCCGATGGGAACCTCGTTGGCATACACTGCATTCGGCGGCCCGGGCCACAGCAACAGGTCAACTATTATCCCCTGGTTCCACAGCACGAAAAACACGCCGTAGGTCAAAATCGCAACAAAGAACAACACCTTGAGCAAGGCACCTGTCATATCG
The DNA here is from genome assembly GCA_029819875.1 of Candidatus Zipacnadia bacterium. Classification (GTDB taxonomy): domain Bacteria; phylum Armatimonadota; class Zipacnadia; order Zipacnadales; family Zipacnadaceae; genus JALGVG01. Next base: position 10,098 of record JALGVG010000006.1, read on the forward strand.
CTCAACCTCGCTGAACGCTTTCGACGCCCGCGTCGCTTCTATGGGGTACGAGCCGGCCTTTCATCTCGGCCGCCGAATCAACAAGTACTAGAATCGCGGCGGGGCGGGTGGATTTGCGCCGCCCCTCATCATCCCGCCCGCCGGCCTCATCCAGCCTCCGGGCCCGCCCATTCCCCCGCCGGCGCCTGTCGCTTGCTGACCAGGCAACTTGGGAGCGGCGAGGGTATTGTCCACCACGAAAAACAGCCTCGCGGCCCCGGTGTTGCCGCACCAGTCGGTAGCTTGCACGACTAATATATGCAACCCGTCGTTGAGCAGCACCTCCGCCGCTCCGGGGGTTTGCTCCAGCTTGTACCATACTACTCCCTCGTCAGCCACAAACTGCATCTGGTCCTCCGACACCGGCTGGCCGTCCAGGAATACCTTGATGCTGTCGGGATTAACTCCACAGCCTTCGTCCACGATCTCGAACGAAATGTACAGCGGAGGCGTGCCCGGTATCTGGATGAGATCATCCCTGGCAGGCGGCGGCAGGAACGCATCAGCCGGCTCGCTCCACAGCGCGTATGTAATCATCTGTTGTGTCTGCTGCGTACCGCCGGTTGCGGTCCGCCCGCCGGCTGCAAGGTTGGCACCGGGCGCCCCAGGGGCTCCCGGCATTGTCCCCATCCCCGGCATTCCCGGCCCGGGCATGGCGCCCAACTGCCCTCCGGCAGCGGCTGCGCCTGGCCGCATCGCTGTTGGCGTCCGCGTCCCCGTCGAGGTCCCGGTTGCAACTGTCATTTGCGGAGCGGTAATCCGCGGCCCGATGTTATCGGCCGCCGCATCACCGAATGCGTACAACGCGCCGTCATCGCCGACTAGGTATACATTACCGCCCGCCGCAATCAGCGACGACCGCACGGCTTCCTCGTACTTGAAATGGTACTGCAACAACCCTGTCGTCGTGCCTACCCCTCCGACCCCGGGTTGGCCGGGCATCCCCGGCTGTCCCGGTACACCGGCGCCACCTGCGCGCGCCCCGGCTGCCCCTCCAGGGCCCATCATCGCACCACCCATACCCGGCATCCCCGGCATGCCCGGCGCACCGGGTGCACCACCAGGACCCGCACCTGGGCCGGTTGTTGTAGTGGTCGGCGGTGCCGGCAGGTTATAGTTCCACACCAGCTTGTTGGTACCAAGCCCCGGCTGCTCCGGCCCCAACTGGAACCCGACAACCCGGCGCTTGCCCATCCGACATAGCAGCAGCGAACCGCCGGCCACTGTGGGCGAGGACAGCACCTCGCCGCCGGACTCCGTGTCCGGGTACCACCATATCGCGGTACCATCCCCTACCCGAATTTGGTATATGTGCCCGTTGCGGCTGCCCACGAAAATCGTGCGGTTGCCCGCCGCCGGCGTGCCCGTTATCAGCGCATTGATGCCCTGGGCCTCGAACCGCCACAGCTTGTCGCCGGTATCGGCATTATATGCAATGAGCCGATCGCCGGCTCCCACTATCACCTGGTTGCGGTGTATCAACGGCGAGCAGAACACGTTCGCACTGGACAGGAACGCCCGCCATGCCACTCGCGGACGCTTCTCTTCTTGTACCTGGTAATACAACGCGTACAGGTATCCGTCCTGCGAGGCGAAAAACAACTTGTTCCTGAACAGGGCAGGCGACACCCGAATGGGGCCGCCTGTCTGGTAACGCCACAGTACGCTGTGAGAAGCAATGTCTGCGGCATACAGGTACCCGTCGTCGGCGCCGAAGTACAACCTTCCGCCGTGTACCAGGGGCGTGGACTTGACCTTGCCGCCGGCGTTTATGCGCCACATCTTCTGGCCGGTGGCCGCATTCACCGCCCACAGGTTCCGATCATCGGCGCCGAACAGCAACATGCCCTTGTACAGCACCAGGCCGGAGTGCACGTCGTTGCCCCTGCCGAGGTCAAGTTCCCACAGCTTGGCCCCTGTATGCCTGTCGACAGCATAGACATATTGTTTGATGGCAAAGAAAACGCGATCCGGTCCCGCGGCCGGAGTGGAAACAGCAGGGCCGCTGACCCCGCTGGAAAACTTCCACTTCAATACCAAGGGGGTGGGAAGGGGATCAACATTGCCACGGTGGTCAGGGCCATACAGATATGCCCAGCTTGCACTCTCCTGCTGGGCACTTACCAACCCTGCAACCATCACCAGGCACAATGCCCCCATGGCTACCCCGGCAGTTAGGCTCCGTATCATACAAATGCCTCCTCCATGGACATTTGCGCCCATCAGTTATTGATCTGCCATACAAACGTGCTGTGCTGCTATTCTCCACCCCGCCATGCAGCTACATCGAAGCTGACGGTGCGTCCTTTTCTACCCTTGCAAGCTTTCCAGTGTCTGGCGTGCGACCAGGTTGTTGGGGTCCAAGTTCAGGGCGGCAGTGTAGGCGCCTACCGCCTTGTGCACGTTGCCTTGCCGTTCATACATCTGCCCTAGTTGGGCGTAAATATCGGCCTCTGTAAGGTCGTCGGAGGCGGCGTCCAGGGCACTTCTGAGCGCCTGCTCCGCAGCCCTGTAGTCGCCCTTCGCCTCGTATGCCCGCCCCAGTTGCCGCAGCGCGTCAATATAGCTGGGATCAAGCACCAAGGCCTTGTTGAGCACGTCTACCTCCTGGTCGTACATCATCGTCTCGTGGTATGTAATGCCGATCAGGTACAGGATATACGCCCTCTGGTACGCGGTGTTGGCAATCTGGACATCAGGGATGCGTTCCAACGCGTTGCGGTACTCGCGGCGTGCTCGATACCACGACTGCATCTGGAAGAAGGTGTTCGCCAGGTTCGTGTACGACTGGTGCAGCTTGTCGTTGGCTTGGATAGCCGCCGTAAAGTAGTTGGCCGCCTCTCCCAGCTTCCCCTGGTAGTAGCAGGCCAAGCCGGCGGTGTTGAGGGCACTTACATCGTTCTTGTCCACCAGCAGGGCATCTTGGGCCAGCCGCAACGCCTCGTCGTAGTTTTCCAGTGCCAGTTGCAGGCGCGCCATCTGCGCCAGCACCCGCCCGCTCCGCGGCTTGATGCTCGCCGCCTTCGCCAGTTGCCTTTGCGCCTCGCTGTATGCGCTGGTCTGGTCAACGCTGCCCGGCACCAGCCGCTCCGCCCAGTCCAGGTACGCGATAGCCATGTCCACCATGGCATCAAAGTAATTCGGATCAATACTCAGCGCCTTCTTGAACTGCTCTATTGCCTCCTGGTAGGAGTGCGAAACAATATTGCGCGAGGGCTCCGACACGTACGTATTTGCCTCGAACGTATATATCAGCCCCAACGTGTGATACGCCGGGGCATAATCCTGGTCGTAGGAGAGGGCTTCCAGCGCACTCTTGGTGGCACTCTGCAGAACGCCGATGCAGGCCATCAGCAGCCCCTCGTCCCGGAACAAGGACTTGGCGTCCTCCAGGTATGCCACCGCAATCCGATTGTGCGCATCCGGGTCCGCAGGGTCACCGTTCTCCGAGCGCCGCAGGGCCCGCCGATAGGCGTTGCGGGCCTCCGCCCATTTGCCCGCCGCCGCGTACGCATCGCCCCGCGCCTTGTTCAGCACCGGCCACAGCCCCAGCTTGTTGGCGAACTCCTCCGTCTTGGCATACTTTTGCGCCAGCATCTCGTTCGTCTTTCCGCGCGTCCGTTGCTGGATGGGATTGAGGCTCTGAACCTCGCGCTTGAATTGACTCCACTCATCGAGTATCTTGCTGGCCTTGTCAAAGGTGTTGATTGCTTCCTCGAATTGGTGCCTGCCCATTTGCGCACGACCTATCTCGTACAAAGCCGCCACGTAGTTAGGCTCAATATCCAGCGCCTGCTTCAGAACTTCCACGGCCTCCACGAATAACCCCGCGTTGTTGTACAGTCGCCCCAAGGCCACCAGCGCGTCCGCCTGGGCAGCCCCCCGGCTCTTTGTTACCTCCTCCTGGTACACCTTGATCGCCTGCGTGGTGTCGCCTTGCAGCTCGTAGATCTTCCCCACATACAGCCGCGTGCCCACTCGCTGCGGCGCCAGCTCGATGGCGCGATTGAAGGCCTCCAGGGCCTGCGGAAGCTGTTGCGTCTCAAAGTACGCGCGGCCCAGGTAATACCAAGCCGCTTCGTTGGACGGCTCAGCTTCTGTCACCCTTTGCAGGTCAGCAATGGCGCCCTCGTAGTCGGCCTGCTCGATCTTTGCTATTCCTGAGGTGAAGTCGGGGTTTTGTGCCACTGTGGGCAAGCAGACGGATAACAAACAAATAGCTAGAGGGAGAGCTACAATTAATGAAGCCCTGCTCATCCGGTAGCGCCCCTTTCAGCGGGGTTCCGTTCAACCCGATAAGTGTTCCCACGAATTATATTGCAAAAGCCTTGCACTTGTCAACGAAAAGAGTACTCCCGCCTCTGCCGGTCCAACGCCAACCGCAAGCCGCTGACCAGACCGTCTTCGGCCCCGCCCCCCTCCGCAGCCTGCTGCTGCACTTGCGAAGCACGGCGGTTTGTTGCATAATGCACCATTAACAACCGGCAGGCCACCAGGAGGTCGACAGTGAAAATGCAACCGTTCACGTTTTACAATCCAGTCGAACTAGTAGCAGGCCCCGGCACCTTCGAGCAGCTTGGGGAAAAGGTGGCCAAGTTGGGCTGCCAGGCAATGCTAGTTACCGGCCGCAACGCCATGCGCAAGGCCGGCTATCTCGACCGGGCGCTGCAGATGCTGACCGATGCCGGGGTGCAATGTGTGCTCTTTGACAAGGCGATTCCCAATCCCACCGATGAATTGGCCGACGAAGGCGGCCGCCTGGCGCGCGAGACAAACTGCAACGTGGTCATCGGCCTCGGGGGCGGCAGTGCCATGGACACCGCCAAGGCCATCGCCGTGGCGGCAACCCACTCCCAGCCCATCGCCGAGTTCCTCGTTTCCGGGCCCTACGGCCAACCGCGCATTCCCAGCGCCGCCACCCTGCCCATTGTCTGCGTGACGACCACGGCAGGCACATCTTCGCAACTTACGCCCTTCGCCGTGGCCACGGTGACTGCGACCCGCCAAAAAAACGCCATCGCCGGCCGCAACATCTACCCGCGCGTGGCCATTTGTGACCCGACCTTGACCATGAGTGTTCCGCCCCGCATTACCGCCGCTTGCGGCATTGACGTCCTCTGCCACAGCATCGAGACCTTTATCAACACCATGACCCAGCCGTTGGCAGAGGCCTTCGCCCAACGCGCCATCTCCCTGGTGGCAGAGTACCTGCCCAGGGCAGTGGCCGATGGTCAGGACGCCGAGGCCCGCCAGATGATGTCCCTGGCCGATATCTTCGCCGGGTACGCATTGTCCAATTGCGGCGCCACCGTCCTGCATGCTCTCGAACACCCCATCAGCGCCCTGTATCCGCACGTGCCGCACGGCGAGGGCTTGGCGGCGATGCTCATCGCTTACGGGCGCATGATGCCGTCGCGTGCGCCTGCCAAGCTGGCGCGGCTGGCCGAGCTGCTGGGCGAGGACGTAAGCGGCCTGTCCGACGAGCAGGCCGCAGGTAAGGCCGCCGCCGGGCTCCAGGCGCTTTTGGAGCAGGTGAATCTGCGCCTGCGGCTGCGCGACCTTGGCGTAGAGCACGAAAGTCTCCCGCGAATTGCCGATGACGCCCTCGACTACATGCAGCGCGGGATTGCCAAGACGCCGGGAAAGCTCACCCGCGACGACCTGATCGCATTGCTGGAAGCCAGCTACTAGCATGGCTCGGTGAAACGACGGGAATGCAGGTCCCGGCGGCATTGCAACCGAATGTAGGTGCCCTCCCGGCTCATGCGGCCCGGGAAAGCCGACCGATGCTGTTGCTGTCTGAAACTACATTTGCTGACTCGTCTGCGCCTGCAGCTTTCATCGCCCGCTGCAGGCGGACATGTGTCAAAGCAGGAGGCATAATAGTGTACCGGTTACTCGCTCCGACCGCCTTCGACGCCACGCGGCCGGCCGCCGAGGTGTTGCGCATCTTTGCACAGGCCGGCATCGCGGCTGTCGAGCTATGGGGCGGCGATGCCCAACACGTTGACCTGGCCGACGAGGCCCAAGTTGCCGCCCTCCGAGAGGTGAGCGCCCGCCTGGACGTAAACATCTGCAGCATTCATGCTCCCTTCGGGGACGGTGCCGACCTGGCGGCCCTCGACGAAGGGCAGCGTCAATCCGCGGTGGCTGCTCACCAGGTTGTCGTACGCGCTGCCGCACTGCTGGGAGTCAGGCACATCGTGATACATGCCAGCTCTCGGCTGCCGGAAAATGCAGATGTCGCCGCACATACGGCCGCCGCCCGCCACAGCATCCACCGACTGGCCGAGGACGCCGCCCTCGCTGGTGTCAAGCTCGCCGTCGAGAACTTGCCGCCCGGCTATATCGGCCGCACGGCGGATCAGTTGGCACAACTGGTGGATGACATCCCGGCCGACGTTGCCGGCTATTGCCTGGACACCGGCCATGCCCACGTCTGCGGGCTTGACTGCGCACAAATGGCCTGCGCGATGGGGCAGCGGCTTGTCTCCATCCACTGGCACGACAACCACGGCCAAAGCGACGAGCACCTTTTGCCCGGCTTCGGCGACATCCCTTGGCCGCCGTTGTTCAACGCCCTGGCACAGATCAATTGCCCGCGGCCCCTGCCGCTGACGGTTGAAGCCCGGCCGCCGGCTGAAATGACCCTGTCAGAGGCGTTGGCACACGTCCAGCAGCTCCTGGCATCGCTGGCCCGCCTGCGTGTCGACAATCAAAGCTGACCTGCCTGTGCAAATACCGGAGGCACCTTAACATTGGCACAGCCTGCACGTTCCTCACATCCCAACCCCGGCGATCATCGTATCATTGACCCCGGGCTGCTGTTTGTCGCCCTGGTCTGGGGCGCAGGCAACGTCGTCGTCAAGTGGCTGCTCGATGTGTTCGAGCCGTCCGCCCTCTTCGGCCTGCGCATGGGGCTTACCTCCTTGCTGATGCTCGGCTTGTTGTGGGTGAGGCGGCGTCCCATCAGTGCACGTGACGTGCTGGTGCTCACCCTTATCGGCGGCGGGCTTGTGACCGTCCAGCAGCTTTGCTTCGTTTACGCAATGAACATGACGACTGCCAGCGAGGGAGCGCTGCTGATAAGCACCGCCCCGGTGTGGACTGCGATGATGGTGGCGCTGCTGGGAATTGAAGTCGTCACCTGGCTCAACTGGCTGGGTATTGTCATCGCCTTCGGAGGCGTCGCAATGGTGGTGCTGGGGGCCGGTCAGGCTGTATTGCCCAATGCTCCCGCGCGCCTGGCCGGCGACCTGTTGATGATCGCCTCGGCGTGGATGTACGGAGGGTACATGGTTATCAGCGGGCGGTGGATGAAAAAGATAGGCGCCCTGCATGTCATCTGTTGCACATTCTCCGCCTCCGGACTCTTCCTGCTGCTCATCGGTTGGCAGCCCTTGCTCGCCACCGACTGGCACCTCGTCACCTGGGACCGCTGGCTGGGCGTCGCCTATCTTACTGTTCTAGCCGCCTTTGTATCCCTCATCGTTTGGTATCGCACCATCGGCCGTACCTCTGCATCCCGCACCGCCGTGTACCAGTACCTGGTCCCAGGCATCTCGGTCGTAGCAGCCGGCCTCTTCCTCCATGAGCGTCTCGCTATCTTGCAAGTGGCCGGAATCGTCATCACGCTCATCGGCGTCTACTTAGCCCGCGTCCCTAGCCCCGCTGTCGAGCGGCCCGCAGATTGAAGCGATGCATCAAGCAACCCTCGGCTGCAGAATGTGGAGGGCAACTGGGCCTCGTTCCACTTCACCGGGGAGGCTCGCAGGTGCCTTGCAGCCCCGAAAAGAACCTAACGGACGATTTTGCGCCCAGCATCTGGACGCTGCAACAGTAAACCCAGAAAGGAGCTGTTTCATTTGCCAATGCACGGCTTGCTAGTCGCCATACTTGTAGCCTTGATCATCGTCATGGTTGCCGAGGAAGGGTTGCCGCAGGACACCAAGTGGGTTGAGGCCTGGCAACTGACACTTGAGGGCAAGGGCTGGACCGACACCGAATCTCCTTATGACCGATTCCCTGCCCGGGCAAAGGGCGTGGTGCCCGACGGCCCCTGGTACCTCAGCAAGCACTCAGCCGGCCTGGCAGTCAGGTTCATAACAGATGCAAGCTGGATCGCCTGCCGCTGGAAGCTTATCTCCTCCCACCTGGCCATGGAGCACATGCCCGCCACCGGCGTCAGCGGTGTTGACCTGTACATGCGCCTTGCTCCCGATCAGCAGAACCCCCCCGGACAGGCGTGGCACTGGATCGGCGTGGGACGGCCGCGTCAGCAGGAGATGGAAGCGCGCATCGCCGGCGGCATCCCTGCCGGCGAGCACGAGTTCATATTGTACTTCCCCCTATACAACGGCGTAACCTCACTGCAGATCGGCGTGCCAGCCGATGCAAAAATCGTGCCCGCCCCTGAACGCGGCAAGCCCATCGTCTTTTGGGGCAGCTCCATCACCCAGGGCGGCTGCGCAGCGCGCCCGGGAATGGCGTACCCGGCCATCTTGGGCCGCTGGCTGGACGTTCCCACCATCAACCTGGGCTTTTCAGGAAACGGGAAGATGGACCCGCCCATCACCAAGCTGCTTACCGAGCTTGACGTCGCGGCGTACGTCATAGACTGTTGCCCGAACATGCCGCCGCAGATGATAGAGGAACGCACTGAACCGCTGGTGCGGGAACTGCGCGCCGCACACCCTGATGTCCCCATCCTCCTGGTCGAGAACATCGAGTACCAGGCCTCGGCGGCGCTTCCAGGGGCCAAGAAGGCCTACCTGTCCAAGAACGAGAAACTCCGCGCCGCCTATGAACGACTGGTCCAGGCGGGCGTAAACGGGCTTATATACGTCCCGGGCGAGCAGTTGCTCGGAAACGACGGCGAGGCCACCGTGGACGGCACGCACCCAACTGATCTGGGCTTCATGCGAATGGCCCAAGCCCTCAGGCCAATATTGGCAGAGGCGCTGGGACAACAGTAGCCGTCCCTGCCGTCGCCGGTCGTTACCAAGGCGCAGGCACGGCGCGTGGGATTGGATGCCGGGGCTGCACGCCATGTTATCAGAATAACAAAGGGCCCGGCACATGCCAGGCCCTTTGGTGAGGTTGCCTCTTGACGCCTAGCCCACTGACTTACGGGGCATCAGGTGCCCAGTAATGGTCAAGTATCGACGGGTCTACGGGCCACTGCCACCTGTCGTTGAACGATGCACTGGCAGGTGCGCCCGCAAACACTTCGTACTTCATCCACTTCGCGTGGCCATCGCAGAACGCGATGTTGGCTCCGCCGTTGTGCGGGCAACCGGGCATGCTCGAGTCATTGTAGGTGTAGTACGGCGTCGTCTGGGCTGTGTACCCACATGCCGTCACGTACCCGATCTGCGAGGCCCACCAGCTGATGCTGCAATCAAGCTCCGTGTAGTGGATGGTTTCCGCAGGCTTGGTGAGTTTGCCAATGGGGAAGCCGCGAACAGGAACGTTCACGCCGTAGCTGTTGCGAATCGCAGTCGGCCCCCACGGCTGCAAGTTGAGGTTGATTAGACCCATGCCCAACGGGTAGTCGGAAGCGCTCGGGCAGACGAATATCTGCAGGTTGTTCATATACGGGTAAATCTGCATATGACCACACTGCAGATAGTTCACATATGGCACTCCCCAGTCGGTTCGTGGCCCGCAGCTTCCGGGCAGTCTTTCGTCGTAGTCCTGAGCATACATCATGCTCGCAAGCCCGATCTGCTTCATGTTCGACAGACAGCTCGTCTGTCGCGCCTTTTCCCGAGCCTTGGCAAAGACCGGGAATAGGATCGCTGCCAGTATCGCGATTATCGCGATAACAACCAGCAGCTCAATCAGGGTAAAACCTTTGCGCATTGCTGGTTCCTCCTTCTCAACAGATGAGTAAGATCAAGATTGTGTGGCCTCGGCGTACCTAAGCTTCCCTCACCAGTTTATACTTTCGCTCTGCATACCTCCTTTCCTTCCGCCGTCAAAAATTTTTTTTGCATTTCTTCACCACCGGCCATAGCCATGGCAACAAGCTCGCCGCCTGCGCCACGTGCCGTGTCGCCGGTGACTCGTTAGCAATCAGAACGTCGGTCTACAGGTGAGTGGCAAGCCCCAAGGCTCCATCCCCGCCGCTGGGCATGTTGCCCGTATGGTGCGGCACAGTGCCGTTGTCCTCGTACCAGGGCGTTTCAGGCCTGGCATCGTGGCTGCGCGCATAGTTGTACGCTTCCACTATCGAGACCTTTCCGTTCCCGTTCGCATCGGCATTGACCGTGCCGCTTCCGTCCGGCTTGTTGCCCGTCAGCGCCGCGAAATAGTAGAAGGTGAACTCGCCAAAGCCTCCGCCGGTGTACGACCAGGATACCTGGGTCTCGGCCGACGACGACATCACGATGCGCTTGGGAGCAGTCAGGTCCCTGACGAAGCCCCCGCTGAAGCACTGCTTCATCTGGAATATCATCTTCGAATACTTGGTGATCTTGTTCACTTCGGCGGCGAACTCGTCGTCCGTTATGCGGTCATACCACAACAGGAATGTCTCGTCAACCTTCAGCACGTCGTTGGTGTCACCATCGCCGTTGAAGTCACGGTGGTAGGCGCTCTCCGAGATGCTGTCGGCCTCGTCGCCGTTGGTGTCGATACTGGCACTGTAAATACCCGGACTGTAACCGCCGATGGAATTGGCCAGAAATCCGCCGCCATGATCGTTGATCATCACGTAGAGGCTATCGGTGCTCTTCATCTTGGCCGCCAGTTCGTCGAACACCGCCGAGATATGCGCCTTGGTGGCCGAATAATCCACCGGCATGCTCGAGTCGCGCGGCACGCCGTTGGCGTAGATTACGTAGATGTTTTCGTCGGTATAGCCCTTTGACTTCAAGATATTGTACATCGTCTTGAGGTCGTTCCAGTAGCGCGAGTGGTTGTTGGCCGGGTTGTACCCGCCGGCTATCAACACCGCGTACTTGCGGGGCAGCAGCAACGTACCTACCACCCACGGCTTTACCCGCAGCAGCGGCCAGCGGCGGACTGGAGCGAGGGTGGCGCGTTGCAATATCGTGGCCGAGGTCGGCCCCGCCGTCCGCAGGATGATAAGCTCCTCCTGCATGTACTGCGGGTCCTGGCCGCCGGGCTGCTGCAACACGCCGCGTATGCGGATCTTGTCGCCGGATTTTACGCCGCGCGGCCGCGGCCCTGCCAGCAAAACATACGAATCGGGGGGCAGCAGCATGTCCAACTGCGTCCGCTCGAAATTGTCAATCAGCATGGGCACGGAGCCGTCATAGTAGAACCCCTCCAGCGTCACCTGCTTGCCCAGCAGTTGCAACCGTTCAGGCCCCTTTATCTGCCGGATCGTCGGCACCGTCTGCAGCTTCACCGCGCCCGGCTGCACCCTGATCCGCGGGCCGATCTGGGCCGCCGCTGGCAATACCACCGCCACTGCCAGTATCACCACCACTACTGTGCGCGCGCTTCGTGTCGTCATCGCCATACCTCCTCAAGATTTGTACGCACCTGCTGGTTTAGCATTCGCTCGCCCTTGCACGGCACCTGCCGGCAATTTCCAAGCATGCCGCATTCTACGGCCCCCGCTTCTGCCTGCCTCCACCCTCATCCCCCCGCCCCGGGCGCTTCCGGGACCGCCTGCTCGTGCATCATCGCGGCCGGCGTCTTGATGACGAGGGTATTGCGATACTTGTCCCAGTGCACCTTCGCACCGAGCGCCTCCAGCACTACGCGCGGCGGAATCCACAAGCTCCCATCGCGCAACTGCGCGGCAGCACCCATCTCCTTGAACGTCTCCCCCACCTTCGCCCGCGAGGAGCCGACCGTCACCTCCACTTTCCCCACCATGCTCTGGGCCCGCAGGGTGCGCGTCGCCGCCTGCCAGTTCATCGCTGCGCCGATCTGCTCCAAAACCGCCTTGGCCGGCACCAGCATCCGCCCCGAGGGCAGAATAACCGGCGGTGCAGGCAGCTTAAGCTGCTTGTCATCAACCACCACCCGCACGGTGCGCAGCTTCGCGTACTCCTCGGTCATGTACGAATACGGCTCCCAGGCCACCTTGATGTCGGCCTTGCGCCGCAACGACAGCAGGTATATCTCCCGCGGCACCGCGCGCTCGGCCCGCAGTTTCTGTATGATTTCGTCGCGCGCCTGCGCAAAGCTCTCCTTCTTGCCCGCTTCCACCTCGGCCGCGTACAAGACGTGGTACATCTCCCCCACCTTGATGGGGTTACTCACCTGCCCTTGCTTGAGGGTGAATGCCACCTCGCGCACCAGGGGGTCCTCAATCGCCTCCCTGGTCAGCCATCCGTGGTCACCGCCCTCCTTGGCGGCCGGCCCCAGCGACACTTCGCGGGCTACCGCCGAAAAGTCCTCGCCCTCAGCAACCCGCTGGCGCGCCGCGTAGGCCGCCTGGGCGCTGTCGGTCACAATGTCAAACAGGTGCACCCGCGGCGGAGCATTGAACTGCTCGGGATGGGCCTCGTAGTAGGCGCGGGCCTCCTGCTCGCTGACGGCGAATTCGCGCTCCATCAGCTTCTCCACCAGGATGTTCGTCTTTACCTCCGAGCGGTACATCCAGTGCGTCAAACCCCGGTCCCGCAGCATCTGGTTGAACGCCTCCACCCCCCCAAGCTGCGCCTTGATAGCCTTCACCCGCGCGTCAATCTCCTGCTCGCTGCACTCGATGCCCTGTGCCTTGGCTTCCTGCCGCACCAGGTAGGCGTCCACTATGTCATCGAGAATTTGCCGCCCCCACTTCTCGTTCACGTAACGCTCCAGGGTGGTCTGCAGAATCTGCTGGCCGTTTATCACGACAAGAGGGGGTGCTGAGGCCGGTTGCGGCGAAGCGGCTGGATTCTGGGCCGAAGCGGGAGTAACAGGCGATAGCAACACTACGACGGCTGCGAGGAACCATACGCTCCGCGTGGTCACATCACAACACCCTTCCGTGGGAGACAAATAGCGGATTGGGGTGCGTCCAGACAATCCGGATTATAGCCCCCTCCCCAAAAAACTGTCAAGGAAGTACCCTGTTGCTGCCGGTATCCCGCGCAGGAATAACCTCTTCAGCGGAGAATTATTTCATATGAAGGGGAAATGCAAAGATGCCCGACTATTTGATCCGCAAGCCGCTGCAACCGGGACTTAACATCATCAGGCAGGCCGACGCCGGCCGTGGCGAGCTGCTGAGCTTCTCGATCCTGCGCCTGCAGGCCGGCCGGGGGTGGAGCACACATACCGGCGCCGAGGAATGCGGCGTCATAGTGCTGAGCGGGATCGCGCGCCTGGCAGTTGATGGGCAGCAATATCCCGACTTCGGCGGCCGCGTGAACGTCTTTTCGGAAAACGCCACGGCCCTGTACGCACCGCCGGGCAGTGATATCGAGCTGGTCGCCGACAGTGACTTCGAGTGCGCACTGGTATGCTGTCCCTCCCGGTCCGAGGGTCCCCACCAGGTCATCAGGCCCTCTGATGTCACGGTAAGCAGCGTGGGAGCATGGAACTGGCGGCGCGACGTGGCGGCGGTGATAATGGACAATGTGCCCCAGGCCCAGCGGCTTTTGGTGGGCGAGACCTTCAACCCGCCGGGCAACTGGTCAAGTTATCCTCCCCACAAGCACGAGCGCGACGACCCGCCGTTCGAGGCGCAGATGGAGGAACTGTACCATTTCCGCATCAATCCCCCGCAGGGCTGGAGCGTACAGCGCATGTACACCGACGACCGCAGCCTGGATGAAACCTACTGTATTCACAACGAGGACAGCGTCCTGCTGCCTTGCGGCTATCATCCGGTGTGCGCGGCCGCAGGCTACCAGCTCTACTACCTGTGGATGATGGCCGGCCACACCACCCGCAAAATGCGGCCCCGTGATGATCCTGACCACGCCTGGGTGAAGGTGGCCGGCGTCATGGCCAGCGAAATAGGATTCTAGGACAGTTCGTGCTCGACACGTCATCTCTTGCATGCAGTAATTGCTTGATGTATCATGTCGTTTGCATACCAAAGGAGGTTAGCAAAATGACCGAATCATGGCGACAGACGATGGACCTGGGGTTAGTGCATTTCATGGCTTTCCCCGTCATAAAGGACGAAGGCCCCATTCTGGAAACCGCCGAGATGATCGCACGCGACGACTTCTTTGACGTGCTGGAAGTGCGCCGCAGCGAGCAGCCGGGCATGCATGCCAAGCTGCGGGCGCTGGCCGAGATGAGCGGCTTGCGCCTGGGAGTCGGAGCCCAGCCCGGCCTGCTGCTGAACAAGCTCAGCCTCAACGATCCCGACGACGCCGGCCGTGCCGCCGCCGTCGCCGAGGTGAAGAAGTCGATTGATGCCGCCTACGAGCTGGGCGCAGCCTTGTGCGTCTGCCTGACAGGGCCGGATCCGGGCGACGACGACCAGCGCAAGCGCGAGATGGACCTGCTGGTGGACTCGCTGGTGGAAATCTGCAAGTACTCCCAGGACAAGGCCGACGACAAGCCGGTATGGCTGTCAGTGGAAATCTTCGATGATGCCGTTGACAAGCGCTGCCTGCTTGGTCCGAGCACCAGGTCGGCCGAGGTCGCTGCCCGCGTCCGCGAGCAGGTCCCCAACTTCGGGCTTACCTATGACCTTTCGCACATGCCGATGCTTGGTGAGAACGCAGCCGATGCTTTCACCACCCTCGGCGAGTATCTCATTCACATTCACGTCGGAAACTGTCAGATAGACAACAAGGATGACGAGACCTACGGCGACATGCACCCGCGGTTCGGCTATCCCAACAGCCGCAACGACATTCCCGAGCTCAAGGAATTCGTCCAATCGCTGATCTACAGCGGTTACTTTGACCGCGAGGTGCCGACCGTCAAGCCGGTGGTCACGTTCGAGGTCAAGCCGTACGGCGAGGAGACCTCCGAGATGATCATTGCCCACACCAAGCGAACCTGGATGAGGATGTGGGCCGAACTGTAGGTGCCGATGAGTGAAAATCGTGGTGGCGCCGGACGCGTTCAAGGGTTGCCTGAGCGCACGCCAGGTGAGCCAGGCTATCGGCCGCGGAGTGTGGGAAGTGATGCCCACGGCCAGAATTGTCATGGTGCCGATGGCCGATGGCGGGGAGGGCACGGTGCAGGCGCTGGTGGAGGCGTGTGGCGGCTCGTATGTCACCAGGACCGTAGCCGGCCCGCTGGGCACACCTGTGCGCGCGCAGTTCGGGCTGCTGGGCAAGTCCGGCACCGCGGTCATCGAGATGGCTGCCGCTTCCGGCCTGACGCTGGTGCCGCCGCAGAAGCGTAACCCGCTGCTGACCAACACCTACGGCACCGGCCAGCTCATCGTCGCTGCCCTTGACATGCGGTGTGTCAACTTCATCATCGGCATCGGGGGCAGCGCCACCAACGACTGCGGAGCGGGAATGGCCCAGGCCCTGGGGGTACGGATGCTTACGGCCGCCGGCACGGAGATTCATCGCGTGACCGGCGGCCGTCTCAAGGACGTGGCGCACATAGACCTCACCGAGTTCGATACGCGCGTGTACGATGCCACGTTCCGGGTAGCTTGCGATGTGGACAATCCCCTGTACGGGCCGCGCAGTGCCGCCTACGTGTACGGCCCGCAGAAGGGGGCAACCGCCCGGCAGGTGGAAGAACTGGACGCCGGGCTGCGCCATTTTGCAGCCATCATCGAGCGTGACCTCGGCAAGCGGGTAGCCGACGTGCCCGGGGCAGGGGCGGCCGGCGGGCTGGGCGCCGGCCTTATCGCCTTCTGCAACGCCACGCTTGAACCGGGCACCAAGATCGTTTCCGAGACCGTGGGCTTGCGGGACAAGCTGCGCGGAGCTGACCTGGTCATCACCGGTGAAGGCCGCATTGACCGCCAGACGGCGTTCGGCAAGGCACCCAGTGCACCACTGTCACTGGCCAAGGAGCTGGGCATCCCGGTCATCGGCATCGGGGGGACGGTTGCCGAGCAGGAACTGGGGCCGGACAAGCTGGGCTTTGCCGCGCTGTTCTCCCTCGTTGATGACACCGTCAGCGTGGAGGAAGCAATGCAGCCTCAGCGAGCATGGCAGTTGCTATCTCAGCGCGCCTCGGAGGCCCTCCGATGCCTGATAGCGGATGGGACGTTGAAGACAGCGCCGGGCTAGGGTGGCGGCCGCTTGAGTCCGCCATTGCCGGCCGCTTCGCCGGCGCCTGTGCCCGTGCCGGATGCAACGCTCCAGACGTGATAGTGGTGCAGCAGCCGGAGATGGAGTGCCCCTGGTTGTGGACTCAAACGCAACCGGAGATGATAGCCGTTGACGAACGCCTGGTGGAGCGCCTAACCCCTGACGAAGCAGCCGCCATTCTCTGCATCGTCTGGGCGCAGCGCATGGGCGGTTGGGAGCGCATCTCCTGGGCCGGTATCGGTCATGCGGCGGCGGGGCTGGCCGCCTTCGGGGCCGCCACGGTCGGCTACAGCCTGCTGCCCATTACACTCACTCCCTGGCAGTGGATCGGTGGCACCGTCGCGGTGTTCCTGGCGCTCGACTGGCCGTTCCTGTCGATGAGCACCCGGGGCTTGAAGGGGCGACAGCGCACCGCGGAGCTGGTGGTCCAGATGCTGGGCAGCGGGCAGTCGGCGGTGGACGCACTCTATGCATGTCGCCGCGCCCTGACCGACATCCCGGGCACATGGCGGCTGCGCTACAGTTGGAGCTTGAGCGCTGAGCTGGACCGACTGCACTATGCCATTGCCGCGGTCGCCGGCCTGCCGCGGCCCGGCTGGTGGGGATGGCTGGCCGAGTACCTGGCGCAGTTCTCGCGCCCCCGGCTGCCCTAGGCTTGCGGGTTGGTGACAATACCCTTACGGCCACAGGCGGCAGTGAGGGTGCTCGCAGGCTTGTTTTTCAGCCTTACACGAACATATGACAGTTTCCTCAGCAAACCAAGGAGGGTTAGAAAGATGCCACGCATCAAGATTACTGCAGGTGACGTGTCAGCATATGCCGAGTTGAACGATTCAGAGACCGCCAAGTTGATCTGGGACGCCTTGCCGATCCACGCCAGTGCCAGCACCTGGGGTGATGAGATATACTTCGGCATTCCGGTGCACACGGGCAACGAGCCTGGAGCGCGGGCCGAGGTGGAGGTGGGCGACCTGGGTTATTGGCCGCCGGGCAACGCCTTCTGCATCTTCTTCGGACCTACCCCAGCCAGCAGCGGCGACAAGCCGGTGGCTGCCAGCCCCGTGAACCTGGTGGGCAAGATCGAGGGGGATGCCACCGTCTTCAAGTCGGTGCGTTCGGGAGCCTCTGTCACCATCGAAAAGGCCGAGTAGGAGGTGCAGTGGCATGCGCCGGTCGGCCTACCACGGTCGTTTTGCATGCCGCCGGACCTGCGTCTGCATGCTTGCCGCTGTGTTGTGCCTGGCTGCCATAATGGTGGGGCCGCCGCTGCCGGCGGCCCCCCGCCAGCAGGCTGCCAGCCGCACGATCTTAACCATCAGCGGCACGCAGTTCTGCCTCAACGGCAAGCCCACCTTCTTGCTGGGCTGCTCCTACTACGGAGGCTGTGGCGCGAACAACACGTACATGGAGGCGGATCTGCGGTGGCTGCGGCGCAACGGCTTCAACTGGGTGCGCGTGTGGGCAGGGTGGAATGCCTATGGCAACGACGTGTCGGTAACCGACAGCGCCGGCACGGTCCGCGAGCCGTTCATGACGCGCCTGCGCAACCTCATTGAGTTTGCCGATAGCCTGGGGATGGTTGTGGATGTCACCTTCCACCGCGCCGGGGACGCGCAGGCGCATTGGGCAATGGTCAGAACCGTCACCACAGCGCTGCGCGGATACCGCAACGTTTACTTCGACCTGGCCAACGAACGCGATGTCCGTGACCGCCGCTACGTGTCGCTGGACGAGATCGGCAGGATGCGCGATATGGTCAAGTCCATTGACCCTGATCGGCTGGTGACCGCCTCGGGGGCCTGGAACGACGAGGCCGAGTTGCGCGAGTACATTGAAGTAGCCAAGCTGGACTTCCTGGCCCCCCACCTGGCGCGGACCCCCGAGGCCCCCGCCCTCACCGAGGCGGTAACGCGCCGCTTTCTGGCCCAGCTTTCATCCATCGGCCATCCCATGCCGATACACTACCAAGAGCCGTTCCGACGTGACTACAATCCAGGCCGCTTCCAGCCTACCGCCAACGACTTCTTGACCGATGCCTTGGCAGCGCTCAAGGCAGGTGCGGCCGGCTGGTGCTTTCACAATGGCGGCAACAGGGCGGTGCCCGACGGCCGGCCGCGGCGCAGCTTCGACATGCGGCTCTCGGAGGGCAGGCTCTACGTGCAACTGGACGACGTCGAGCACGAGGTCGTCCGCCGCCTCGCCCGCTATCTAGGACTACGCTAGGCAACAACTTTTTCGTTTTTCAAGGAGGCATCCACTGTGCCTTACCTGATAGGCATTGATATCGGGACAACGGGGACGAAGACACTGCTGGTTGATGAGACCGGAGCCGTAAAGGGCTCGGCGACTGTCGAGTATCCCCTTTCCACGCCGCGACCCAACTGGGCGGAACAGGACCCCGAGGACTGGTGGCAGGCTACGGTTGCCACCATTCGCCAGGTGCTATCCGAGGCCGGCATATCCGGGTCGGAAGTGGGAGGCATCGGCCTGTCGGGCCAGATGCACGGCTCGGTATTCCTGGATGCCGCTCACCAGGTCATCCGGCCGGCGATACTGTGGTGCGATCAGCGTACCGCCGCCCAGTGCGAGTGGATCCACCAGGCAGTGGGCGACGAGGATGTGGTGGCCGAGACGTGCAACCCGGTTCTGACGGGCTTCACGGCGCCTAAGATCATCTGGCTGCGCGACGAGGAGCCGGACAATTATGCCAAGGTGGTGAAGGTTCTCCTGCCCAAGGATTATATCCGCTTGCGGCTGACCGGCGAATTTGCCACCGAGGTTTCCGATGCCTCGGGTACCTCGCTGCTGAACGTCCGCAAGCGGCAATGGTCAGACGTCGTGCTGCAACGCACCGGCATTCCCCGGGAATGGCTGCCCGATGTGTACGAATCTCCCCAGGTAACGGGATATATCACCGAGCAGGTCGCACAGCTTACGGGCCTGAAGGCGGGTACCCCGGTGGTGGGCGGAGGCGGTGACCAGGCGGCAGGTGCGGTGGGTACCGGTATCGTCAACCCCGGCGTAGTGTCCTCCACCGTCGGCACCTCCGGGGTGGTGTTCGCCTACCTGGATGAGCCGCTGATGGACCCCGGGCTTCGCACCCACACGTTCTGCCACGCTGTGCCGGGCAAGTGGCACGTGATGGGGGTGATGCTGTCGGCCGGCGGTTCACTACGGTGGCTGCGGGACGCCATCTGCCAGCCGGAAAAGGAGCAAGCGCAGGCCGCGGGCCGCGACCCCTATGAGCTTATGACCGCCCTGGCGGCGGAGGCACCGGTCGGTAGCGAGGGGCTTGTGTTCCTCCCCTATCTGACCGGCGAGCGCACGCCCTACGCCAACCCCAACGCGCGCGGCGTGTTCTTCGGGCTGTCGCTGCGCCACACCAAGGCACACCTCATCCGCGCAGTGATGGAAGGCGTCGCCTACGGAATGCGCGATTGCCTGCAGATTATCAAGGACATGGGGGTCAACGTCACCGAGATTCGCGCCTCCGGCGGCGGGGCTCGCAGCCGACTGTGGCGCCAGATACACGCCGACGTGACCGGCCAGGCACATGTCACGCTCAATGTTGACGAGGGGCCGGCCTTCGGCGTGGCACTGCTGGCCGGAGTAGGCGCGGGAGTGTGGAGCAGTGTACCCGAAGCCTGCCAGGCGACAATCCACGTGGTCGAGCGCTGCGACCCGCAGGATTCGGCGACAGCCGTCTACCAGGGGTTGTACGAACTGTACGGCCGGCTTTATCGGCAACTCGAAGGCAGTTTCGACGATGTGCAGCAGTTGATAGCAGCCACTATCGAGGCTTAACCACGTTCGCCGTTCGTTGACAGTGGCGTTTTTGTGATGCTATAATTGCGTGCGCCGCAGCATACATCGCAGCAAGGAGGATAGCCCCGATGGAGGAACGAAAGCGGGCAAGGTCCGCTCGGATGGCTGACCATGCCCGTTTGCTGTTTTCTCGTTGCTACGACGGAGAGCAGCCAGCCGTCGTGAGTCGTGCCCCAGGCCGCACGGACTTGATGGGCGGTCACACCGATTACAACCTGGGGTTCGTGCTGTCCATTGCTATTGATCGTGCCACCTACATTGCCGCCCGGCCCCGCGCTGATCGTGTTGTACATGCATATACCGAGACCTACGACGAAACAACCGAGTTCAGTCTCGATGACATACAGCCGGACCCGCAAGCGCGGTGGAGCAATTACCTGCGGGGCACGGCATGGGCGCTGTCGGAAGCCGGCTATCGGCTGGCAGGTATGGATGCGGTGATCGCCAGCGATGTACCGATTGCGGCCGGCGTGTCGTCGTCTGCCTCCTTCGAGGTGGCAAGCGCCCTGGCACTGCTGGCGTGCGCGGAAGTGGAGATTGACAGCAAGCAGATGGCACTGCTGTGCCAGAAGGCCGAAAACGAGTTCGTGGGCATGCGCTGCGGCATCCTCGACCAGTTCAGCAGCGTGCTGGGGCAACGTTCGGCCGCGGTGCTGATTGATTGCGATGACTACAGCCACCGGATTGTTCTCATTCGCGGCGAGATGACGGTAGTGGTCTGCGACACCAACAAGCCGCGCGAGCTGGTAGGCAGCGAGTATAATACCCTGCGCAGCCAGTGCGAGGCAGGGGCGGCGCTGCTGGGGGTGGATGCGCTGCGGCGCGTGGACCTGCCCACCCTGCAGGCCAACCGCCACAAGTTCGATGACGAGGAAATGTACTGGCGCTGTTACTACATTGTGACCGAGAACGACCGGGTCCTCGCCGCGGCCGATGCCCTCAACAGAGGAGATTTGGGGCGCGTGGGAGCACTGCAGAACCAGTCCATGGCGATGGCACGGGACTACTTCAAAATCAGCGTCCCGGAACTGGACGTGATGTGGGAGTTATGCAACCAGGTGCCGGGATGCTGGGGGGCGCGCATCGTGGGGGCGGGCTTTGGTGGGGCGCTTCTGGCCCTCTGCCACCCCCAGGCGGCCGCCGAACTGATGGAGTATGTCCCACCGCGCTACAAGCAGCGCACAGGCATTGAGCCGAACGTCTTTGCCACACCGGCAAGTGAAGGAGCGGGATATGTCTGAGGGGGTGGCCCTAGGGTCACCCCCAAGACAGCCCGAAAAACCGGGCTTGTTGGGAGATCAAGCCCCCAGTTAATGGGTTCTCAAGGCCGGTGAGGGCACATGCAGCCCTTCAGCTAACAACCCGGAGAACGTGAAGACGTTCCGCGGCGGGGTTGGGGACCAGACAGCGCAAGGTTCCATATTCTACACGCGAGGTGGTCGTGTTGGACCGGCAAGCCGAAATGGAACAAAAGCTTGGGCGCGTACGCCGGTTGATGACCGAGCGCGGGCTGGCCGGCATCTTGATTGAAAGCTGGGCAAACTTCGCCTGGATAACCTGCGGGGGCGACAACCACGTGGTGATGGGCAGCGAGAGGGGGGCCGCCCGCATCCTGGTGACGGGCGAGCAG
>JALGVG010000114.1 GCA_029819875.1 Candidatus Zipacnadia bacterium
AACGCAATAAGCCCGATAACAATAAGTCCCAGCTTGGTTTCCCGCGACATAGTCCATCACGCTGTTAGTACGAAATTATCTGACATAGTACTATAACAACTACAGCCCTCGTCATGCCTCCCGCCACGCCAGGCATATTTGAAGGCGGCAAGCTATCGGCGCCAGCCGTTCGCGGCCGGGGCATGCACACCCCCCCTGCCATGACCGGCAGGGGCCGCCGGCCCGCGGCGGCGGTGTGCACGGGTGCGCAGAATCAGCGGCGGCCGGGGATCCAGAGTTGATCGGGGCGGATGCCCGCCTCGCGCACATTGCGGCCGGCGACTTGGCAGGCGCCCACGGTGCGAATGTCGTGCGCATCCGAGCCGATGGCAATCTTCGCCCCGTAGGAAGCCAGGGTGTACAGGTATCGCTTGTAATCCTCCTGGAAGGCCGGCCCGTAGTAGCGGGTGTTCGTGAAGATGGCAGTGCCGTTGGCCTCGATGGCGGTGTTGCAGGCGGCTGCGGTTTCCCCCAGCTCGGCCACGTATTCATCCGGCAGCAGGCTGAGGTCCGTCATCCACGCCATAACGCCGCTTTCGAACTCGCGGTTGGGAAACCACCACGGGTGAACGAGCACGTCCACCAGCGGATTCTTTACCACCTCAAGCATCAGCTTGTGCTGCAGGTCGATGATGC
The DNA here is from genome assembly GCA_029819875.1 of Candidatus Zipacnadia bacterium. GTDB lineage: Bacteria > Armatimonadota > Zipacnadia > Zipacnadales > Zipacnadaceae > JALGVG01. Next base: position 676 of record JALGVG010000114.1, read on the forward strand.
TGCGCGGGTCCGCATGGTCATGATAGCTGGAATGTACGCCGCCGATAACCACCTCACAGCCCAACTTTTGCTTCTGGGCCTCGTCAATTGATACCCGGCCTGTGTCCTTGTCTATGACATTGACCTCCACACCGAAGACGATGTTCACATCGGTGCTGATGCTCGCAATGTCGTCCTTGATGGCAAAGTGCTTGTCCAGGAACTCCGGGGCGTTGAGGTGGTCGGTAATCGCAATGGTGTCAAGGCCTAATTTTTCGGCCTCACGGACGATGGCGGGGATGGTCATGGTTTCGTTGGCACAGCCAAGGTACAGTGTGTGCAGATGACAGTCCAATCTTTCATACACGGGATAACTCACTTCCTTACTTAAGATAGGCAAGCCAATTCGCCGGGCGTTCTTGTTTGTCCTGCGAGCAGGGCGAAAGGGGCCTGGCCATGAACTTGACAAAGCCTGCGGCCGGCAGCATCATGGAGCCGGATATGGAACGGCAGATTATTCACGTTGACATGGACGCCTTTTACGCGGCTATCGAGCAGCGGGATAATCCTGATCTGCGGGGCAAGCCCGTAGTGGTAGGAGGCGATCCTCAAGGCCGGGGGGTGGTGTCGGCAGCCAGCTACGAGGCGCGCCGCTACGGGATTCATTCGGCGATGCCGTGCGCGGAGGCCAGGCGCCGCTGTCCACAGGCCGTTTTCTTGCCGGTAAACATGCGCAAATACCGGCAGGTATCCCGCCAGGTCATGGAGATACTGGGTGCCTACACGCCGCTGGTCGAGCAGATCTCGGTTGACGAGGCGTTCATGGACGTGACAGGTTCGCGGCGATTGTTCGGCAGCGCAGAGCAGATAGCCCGGCAGATCAAGCGGCGCATCAAGCAGGAGTTGGGGTTGACCGCATCGGTGGGGGTGGGGCCCAACAAGTTTATTGCCAAGCTCGCTTCCGAGTGCCAAAAGCCTGACGGGTTGGTGATTGTCCGGGCGGACCAGGTGGAGGAATTCCTGCGCGATCTGCCTGTCAGCCAGCTATGGGGGGTGGGGGAGGCGACAGCCCGGCGGCTGCAGCGGTTGGGCATAAGCACGGTCGGCCAACTTGCACAACTGTCGCCGGAACTGCTCTGCGAGCAGTTCGGGGCGACCGGAAAGCTGCTGTATGACCTCGCTCACGGCAAAGATGAGCGGCCCGTAGCGCCAAGGTCGACGCGCAAGAGCTGCAGTGCCGAGATGACCTTTGCCGAAGATACGTCCAACGCGGCGCTGCTGCGGCGCACGTTGCTGGCGCTTTCAGAGGACGTGGGGCGACGGCTGCGAGCGGCAAACCTGCAGGGGCGGACGATAACCTTGAAGCTGCGCTTCTCCGACTTTACGACTATTACCAGGAGCACTACACTGCCTGAGCCGGTCAACGGCGATGAACAAATATACCAGGCGGCGGCAGCAATGATGACACGACGGCTGCTGCACGGCAAGCTCGTGCGCTTAGTCGGCGTGCGGGTGAGCGGATTTGATAGCTGTGCCCAGTTGTCGCTGTTCGGCAATGAGCAAAGTAGCTCGGCGGCGGTGGACAGAACCATTGATGAAATCCGCAGACGCTTCGGCAAAAGGAGCATCCAGAGGGGAACACTGGTAGAAGATGACAGCGGCCCGCCCCGCCGTGCAAAAAGCAGCTATCCCCCTGCCGAGGCAAAAAAACGCAATGGCGGCAGATAGCAACCGGCAGCCTGTAGCCCGCGGTGCCGGAAAGTGGGTGCAAATACCAGTCGGCCCGCCGTTATGACGCTACGCTCTGCAGGTAATCGGGGTTGGCCTGCACCGCCTGACGCAGTTCCTCGGCCGTTGGCGCGTAGCAACCGACATGGCGGACGACCAGTGATGCCGCCAGGTTGGCAAGGACGGCGGCCTCGAAGAAGTTGGCGCCCGCCACCAGCGCGGCGGCGACGGTGGCGGTGACCGTGTCGCCGGCGCCGCTGATGTCGTAAACGTCAGCAGGGATGGTAGGCACGTATTGCGGCGGGTTGGCTCGCTCGAACAGCGCGATGCCGCGTGCGCCGCGCGTAATGAACACAGCCTCGAGATTGAGCTCGTCCAACAAGCGCCGTCCGCAGTCCTCCAGATGGCCGCGGTCGGTGATGCGAATGCCGGTACCGGCGGCCGCTTCCGCCTGGTTGGGCGTGATCACAGTGGCGTTCTTGAACAGGGCGAAGTTGGGGGGCTTGGGGTCGGCCACCACAATCTTATTCGCCTCTTGGGCCTGCTTGATAAGCGGATAGACCAGCGGCGCGGTGATGTTGCCCTTGTCGTAGTCGGAAAACACCACGCCGTCAACGGTCGGCAGCGCCGCACGAGCCCTGTCCAACACCTGGGCAAGTTCCAGTTCGGTCAGCGGGCTTTGGTCCTCCCAGTCAAGCCGTACAACATGCTGACCGCGGGCGATGACCCGGGCCTTGTGGACGGTGCGCCGACCGGGCCAGCGGATGAGCGCCGAGGCGTCCGCTCCCCGCCACTCGGGCAGGTGCGCAAGGCGCTCGGCTTCCTCGTCGTCCCCCACGGCTCCGCTGATGAGACACTGGACGCCAAGAGCTTGAAGATTGCGGACCACGTTGCCGGCTCCACCGGGGAGGTGGCGCACCTGGTTCCAATCGATGTGCACCACCGGCACCGGCGCCTCCGGAGAGATGCGCTCGGTTTCCCCGATCCAGTAGATGTCCAACATGTAATCACCTATTACCAGCAACTTGTGGCCGGAAAAGGCATTGATTATGCTTGTCAGACGCTCTTGCATTCATGATCACCTACAATAATTATTGCACGGAAACCCTGCCTCGGCGGCCGCAGGGCCATAGCGGCACGGTGCTATTATAATTAGCCGTCAGCGGGCGGATACCTGTTTGAGACACAAATATTGTTGCGACTCATTTGCTGGACCGGTGGCGGCCGGGTGGTGACTGGTTGCCGCCGTTGTTGCTTATTTCGTGCCAGCGCAGTTCCTCGAGCTTGACGGCATTTATCAAGCTGCCCAGGCCCATCAGAGTCGCGATGGCAAACCCTAGTTCGTAGCGGCCGGCGGCGCCGATTATCAAGGACCCGACGAAGGGAGCAAATGAGGCCGGCACCAGCACCGTGTAGAAAAAGCCCAGGTAGGTTGCCCGCCTGACCGGAGCTGCGACCTCCAGAAGATAGGTGGTCTGGCCGACGTTCTGACCACTTTGAATGGCACCCATGAGCATGAAAACCAACAGCAGGTAGGCGGTGGTCGTATCCGGCACGATCTCGCCGGCAAAATGCAACGGGCTTTGCGGCACGAAGCCGGCCAGCAGCACCAGGATAGGCAGCGAGGCACCGATAATGCTGGTAATCAACAACAGCAGGCGGTTGCCCAACCGGTCGGAGATGTAGCCCCACAGGATGTTTGACAATGTGCGGCCCAACACGGTAGCGGCAAGGAAGGTGCCGGCCGTGGCCTTGGCGACCAGGCCGTGAGAGAGGGCGAAGGGCACCACAAATGGAAAGGCGAAGCTGGCCGCCACGGCGTTGAAGACCCGCAGGCGGATGAGGCGGCGGAAGTTGGGATCGCGCCGGTACAGTCGTGGGCCGCGCAGGAACTGCAGTCGGAAGGGGAGCCGATGACGCTGGACGGTGTGCGGCGGCTCCTCCGCCAGGCACCAGGCTATCAAGCCGCAGGCAGTGAAGATCGCCGAGAGCAAGAACAGCAAGGAGTAGTTGTCCCACAGCCGGTTGCCTTCGGCAGACAGCAAGTCGCGGACCAGAAAACCTGCCGCAAAGGCGAACGAGCTGCCCAGAAATGTACGGGTGGCGAAGAACTTGCCGCGCCAGTCCGGCGGTATGGAGTCGGTGACCACGCTGTTGAAGGGGATGAGGCCGATGCCGCCGGCCGAGGTGAACAGCAGGAACAGGACGGCGACGAGGACGAAAAGCAAGGGGCCGTTGCTGCCGCCGAAATAGGCTACCGCTCCCCACAGCGCGAACCGCAGCGTAATGCGCAAAACAGCAGAAAGACGATAGTACGGCTGGCGGCGGCGGAGTGTCTCCATGCGGTTGGCAAGCAGGGCAGAGGGCCAAAACCAGCCGGCGGAAATCAGGGAAGTCAGCAGCCCCAGCCAGATAACCGCATACCGTCCCGGGATGAGGTCGAAGACGAACACGGCCAATACGGTCTGCGGATTGAGCAGCGACCCGCCGAACTGCACCAGCGAGCCGTTGATAATTCCCAATATGAAGTTTCGCACGGACAACCTTTGGGTGCCCGGCTGATGATTGCCAGACATGATGCCATTTGCCCGCTCAGCGCAGGCTGTCGAATGTATCACAAATGATGCGCCCACTGGTGCCCGCGGATGAGACAACAACTGGTGTCACATTGGGCCACGGGATCGTGGGCGCCGACCTAAGATTTTATTCCCGTATCAACTTGCACGCAAGACAAGACGCGCCAACTATTTCCGTAGGAAGGCGGCAAGGCGTGCGAGACGGTGTTACATGCGCAAAATAATGTCCATTGCCCTGCTGGTCTGATACAAGAGCTGCTCGGGTGCGTGCTTGTACGGCGGCATCATCTCAGCAGTGGCCCATCCATCGTAGCCTACCTCGGCGAACGCCTTCATCACCTGCGGCCAGTTGACGTCACCCTCCAGCAAGTCGCAGAACCCCTCCAGAGTGCCGACACTGCGCTTGAAATCCTTGAAGTGCACGCGGACGATGCGACGCCCCAGGATGCGTATCCAATCCTCGGCAAGACCGGTGGCGATCATATTGCCGGTGTCCAGGTAAATGCCGACATATTCGCTGCCGACCTCCTCGATGAAGCGAGCGAATTCCAGCGGGCTTAGCAGGAAGCCGTTCCACACGTACTCCAGGCCCATCTTCACCCCGGTCTCCTCGGCAATGGGCGCCAGGTCACGGATGGCCTTCAGCGCCCGCTGGTAGCAGACGTCGTAGGGCACCGGGTCAAGGCCGGCGAAACTGGAATAGACACAGCCGGGAATTACCAGGCAGCCGTCCACCCCTACCTTCTGCGCGGAACGCAGCAGTGTCTCGGTGACCTGGTAGGCCTTCTTGACATCCTCTTCCGAGTCGGAAGTCAGCGAATACTTCCAGTACAACCCGCAGGCGACGCTGGCTATCTCGATGCCGACAGACTCGGCCAGCGCCACGATTTCGGCGATCTGCTCATCAGTGGAGTCCAAGCACAGCAGTCCCAGCTCTTTCTGGCTGCCGTCGGTGTCCTCGTTGAGGGCGATTTCGATGCCTTCAAAGCCGGCGTCGCGTGCCAGCCGCATGCGCTCCTCCATGCTGAGGTTCGGCAAGAACGACCATTCCGATATGCTCTTGCGCATTGTTTGTCTCATCCTCCTTCGTGTTGGGAGTGTGTATCAAGACCTGATAGCCTCCGCCATCGCGAAAACAGGGCTTGCGAGGTGCGCTATCGCGTCACCTTCAACGACAGGTAAGCCACCACTTCGTGGCTGGGCATCACGTCGCCGGAGTTGCTGTAGCCGATGACCTCGGCGCTTGTGGCTCCCAACTGCCGAGCCGCAATGAGCATGGCCGCTACCGGCCCATACCCACACATGGTGATGCCGTGCCGGGCACGGGCAGCCAGCATCCCCTCGGCGTCAAGCTCCAGCATCCGCTCGATGAGGATTTCGTCCTGGCGGCGGGCGACGGCAGGCGATTCGAAGTGAGTCATGTCGGTGCTGGCGATAATCACCCCGTCGCGGCCCGCCAGGGCTTGAGCCAGGGCGTCGCCGACCATGGTGGCGACCGCCGCGGATTGATCTATGAGCATGATGGGAACAAACTGGACCTGGTCGCCGTACAGGTGCTGGAGGAACGGCAGCTGTACCTCCAGGCTGTGCTCGCCCTCGAACGCCGCCGGGTTGGCGGCAAGCTCCGGGCAATATTCCGTTATCGCAGAAGCCAACTGCTGGTCAACCTGCGCCCAACCTAGGGGTGTTTGCCAGGCGCCGGAGGTCTGAATGACCGCTGCACCCCGTTCCCAGCGGTGGCAGGGACTGAGCACCACGATGTGGCGCGGACGGCCGTCTTCGGCCAATTCATAAAAGCCCCGGGCCGCCGTCGGGCCGGAATAGATATACCCGGCATGAGGACTGACCAGCCCGAGAATGCGGCGGGGCCCGGCTTCATTGACCACAGGCAGCGCTCCCGGCCCCAAGGGATGGGTATAGCAGTTCTCGATTTCTTGCAGCAGCGCGTCATGGCTGGCCGCGTAAAACTGGCCGGCGACTGCTGGACGTCGCACGTAACCGTCGGACATCGGCCCTCACCTCCGCGGATCCATCATTCCACTGTATGTTAGGCAACCGCTGGTGATATTCCTGCACGAATTGTGCTTGTATTACAGGTATTAGCAGGATGGATGCCTAACTAAGTCAATAAGTCATTGGCGTACAACGACCTGAACAGGAGGTGCAGGCATGGAGTACGAAATCCGGGGTTCTGTCATGCAGACCGTGGACGTGACGCTGCAGGCCGGCGAGAGCGTTTACACTGAATCGGGCGGGATGGCTTGGATGACGCCCAACGTGGAGATGGCCAGCACGATGCAAGGGGGGTTGCTGGGCGGCTTGAGCCGCAAGCTGGCCGGCGAGTCGCTGTTCATAGTCAACTACACGTGCACCTCGGGGGAGGGACACATAACGTTCGCCAGCGAATTTCCAGGCAACGTGCTGGACTTCGCGCTGAAGGACGGCCAATCCCTCATCTGCCAGAAGGACGCGTTCATGGCTGCGCAGTCCTCGGTCAAGTTGGAAATGCACTTCCGCAAGCGACTGGGAGCCGGCCTGTTCGGCGGCGAGGGATTCATCTTGCAGCGCATCACCGGCCCCGGAGTGGCGTTCGTGGAACTGGCCGGCGAAATCAGCGAATATACCCTGGAGGTCGGCCAGGAACTGCTGGTTGACCCCGGCCATGTGGGCGTGTTGGAGCCGAGCGTGGATTTCGATATTACGATGGTCAAGGGCATAACAAACGTTCTGTTCGGCGGCGAGGGGCTGTTTTTGGCCAAGCTGAAGGGGCCGGGTAAGGTATGGCTGCAAAGCATGCCGATCCCGAACCTGGCCGGCAAACTGGCCAACTACATCAAGAGCTAGCCGCCGGCAGGTGAAAACAATACCGACAAGAGGTGAGCGCTTTGCATGGATACAGACAATCTGCCGCGATTATCGGGGTGGTGTTGGCGGCTATGTTGATCACAGGAGCCTGCCGGGGCAGCGACAGGGCGGCGGCCCACCGCGGGTGGCACATACTGGTTGCAGGACTGGCGCCGGGGGAGAGGACCGGCTC
>JALGVG010000007.1 GCA_029819875.1 Candidatus Zipacnadia bacterium
CCAAGGCCGCCAAGCGCCCGGAAGCGACCCGTTTTCTGCTGCTCATCGGCGCGGTGCTCGTGGCCCTGTACCTGTTGCAGGCCCTGATAAACTACACTCGTGCCTTGCTGCTGTTGTTTGTTGGCAACCGCATCGTCTTTGATATCCGCCAGCGCATCTTCCGCCACATCCAGCGGCTCTCAATGCGCTATTTTGACCAGAACTCCCACGGTCATATAATGGCGCGCGTGATGTATGATGTGGAGGCCGTCCAGTCGGTCCTCAGCAGCGGCATCGTGGAGATCATCAGCAATATCATCACCCTGCTGGTTGCCCTGGTCTTCCTGTACGTGTTGAACTGGCGCATGGCCCTGGTGGCCACCTGCGTCTTGCCCCTGTACGTGATCAACTTCATGATGCTCAAGCGGCGTATCCGTCACGCTGCCTCCGACGCGCGCGAGCAGTACTCGCTCATCTACTCCATACTTTCTGAAGACATCTCCGGCATCCGCGTCATCAAGGCCTTTGCCCGCGAGCAGCACGAGGCGCGGCGCTTTGTCCGCGAGGTGCGCGAAAGCATCGAACTGAACATCAAGGTGGGCCGCCTGCGCACTCAACTCAGCGTCAATGCCAACTTGCTTACCAGCCTGGCCAACGTTGCCATCTTGGGGTGGGGCGGTTACCAGATACTGTACACCGGCACCTTGACCATGGGCGGCCTGATTACGTTCATGGGTTACCAGGCCCGGCTGTACGGGCCTGTCATCGCCCTGGTCCGCATAAACGATGTCATCAACTGGGTCATGGCGGCCGTAGACCGTATCTTTGAGACCCTTGACACCACCCCGGACATTCAGGAACGCAAGAACCCCATCCGCCTTAAACGTGTCCAGGGCTACGTCGACATCGAGCACGTGCAGTTCGCCTACGAACCCGGTGAACTGGTACTGGACGATATCAATATCAATGCCGAGCCGGGGAAGATCACCGCCCTCGTCGGTCCCAGCGGCAGCGGTAAGACCACGCTGGTTCACCTCATCCCGCGTTTCTACGATCCCACGGCCGGCGTTATCAAGCTGGACGGCTACGACCTGCGCGACCTCTCCTTGACGAACCTGCGGCGCAATATCGGAATGGTGCTGCAGGAGAACTTCCTGTTCATGGGTACACTGCGGGAGAACATCAAGTACGGGCGGCCGGATGCCACCGACGACGAGGTCGTGCAGGCCGCCATCGCCGCCAATGCCCACGAATTTATCACTGAGTTTCCTGAAGGCTATGAGACCAGGGTGGGCGAGCGCGGCACCCGCCTGTCCGGCGGCCAGCGCCAGCGGATTGCCATCGCGCGTGCCCTGCTGTGCAATCCGCGCATACTTATTCTTGACGAGGCCACCTCGGACCTGGATTCGGAGTCCGAGGCGCTCATCCAGCAAGCCCTCGAGTACTTGATGAAAGGGCGCACCACCTTCATTATCGCCCACCGTCTTTCCACCGTCATGAATGCCGACGAGATCGTTGTCCTTGAGCGCGGCAAGATAGTAGAGCGGGGGACCCACGGTGAACTGGCGGCCGCCGGAGGCTTGTACTCGGAGCTGTGCGAAATACAGTTCCGCCGCGCCGTGCGGAAGATGGAAGAACATACCAGGAAAGCCAATGAGAGTGGACAAACCTCGTCACAACCATGAGCGCCGCTTTTACCCCTCATCCTTGGGCGCATGTGGTTCGCCGGTCTCTGGTCGGTGCACTGCTCGTTGTGCTTTTGGTCCCCGGCGTGCCGGCTTCGGCAGCCTCTGTTGACGCTGCACTGGTGGCAATCGTTAAAGGTGATATTCTAGGCCCCGGCGGCCAGGCAATGGCAGGGCGAGCGCAGCGTTTTGCGGACGCCACCGCCGACGCTTTGCAAGCCGCCCGCGTCCCCTATCTTGTCACCACTGACAGCGCCGTCCAAGAGCATGGAATGCCCCCCGTGGCTGTCGCCGTCCTGCCTTACAACCGCGCAGTGACCGACAGGCAGCTACAGCAGTTGGAAGGCTTTATTCAAGACGGCGGCAAGCTCATCGTATGCTACGTGGGCCGCCGGGAGCTGTTGCGCCACCTGGGAGTGGTGGCTGGCGACTTTGTCCGCGGGGCACCGCCGGGCCGCTTTGCCGGCATTGACTTTGATGTACGTGACATTGCCGGGCTGCCCCCGATAGTGAGGCAATATACGGCGGAGATCCGCACCGTTTCGCCCACTGCCTGCGGGCGGATCATCGCGCGTTGGCAGGATGCGGACGGCAACGAAGTGGGCCAGCCCGCCGTCATCCTGGGGCAGGGTGGAGCATACCTCAATTTCCCCCTTCTCCCCGGACAGGCACAAGCCAAGGGCGCCATGCTTCGCGCTTTGATCGCCCACTTTGCGCCCGGCGTCTGGCGGCAGGCCGTGCCCGCCTCTGCAGCCGAACTCGGCCCCGTCGGTCCTTACCGCTCGCTGGCCGCCCTGCTCGACGTTCTCGGCCGCACGAAGGCACCGACCCGCAGGCGGGCGCTGCACCAGGCGTTGCAGGCCGCGTCAACGCTGGGCGCCGCCCGCAAGCTCTTGGAAGAAGGTCGTCTACAGGAGGCGGTTGCAATGGCCGACAAGGCGCATCGCCAGGCGGTCGAGGCCCACTGGATGTCATATCAGTCACTGCCCGGCGAACTGCGCGGCTGCTGGGCCGGGCCTATGCCCCAACCGGACTGGGACACTGCCATGCGGAACCTGGCCGCCGCCAATTTCAATGCCGTTTTCCCTTACTTTGTCAGTGCCGGCACTGCTTTTTACAACAGCACCATCTTGCCCAAGAACACCCGCTGCGGTGACGCTGACCCCCTGGCCGCTGCGGTGTCCGCTGCCCACGAGCACGGCATCAAGCTCCACGCCCGCATGCTCAACCTCCAGGCCCTGTTCGCCGATCGGGCAATTATCCAGGCTTACAAGTCCCAGCACCGTGCCATGGTCTCCGCTTCCGGTGAACCCACCGACTGGCTTTGTCCCTCCAACCCCAAGAACCGCGATTTGCAGGTGCGCCTGGCCGTCGAACTGGTCACCAAGTACCGGGTGGACGGCTTGCAGCTTGACTACATGCGCTACCCGGGTTCTGATTACTGCTATTGCGCCGGTTGCCGCCGGCGGTTCGAGCAGCAGGCCGGCGTCCACGTCGAGAAGTGGCCTGACGACGTGCAGCCGGCGGGGCGCTATGGCTCACAGTTTGATGCCTGGCGTCGCCAGCAGATTGATGACCTCGTCCGCGACATTGCAACTGCCGTGCGCGGTGCCCGCCCCGGCCTGCCCCTCTCGGCCGCCGTCTTTGTCCGCTGGGACCTTCACCGTCACAGCTTCGGGCAGGACTGGGTGAACTGGCTGAGGCAGGGCTGGGTGGACTTCGTCTGCCCCATGGACTATACCTCGGATATGGATACCTTCCGCCACTGGGTGTCATTGCAAGGGGAGTGGATCGGCGACCTCGCACCATGGGCCGTGGGGATCGGGCCGTTTGCCACTAACACCACTCTCGACGTGCAGGCCGTTGCCGACCAGATCCAGATCGCCCGCCGCCTTGGCGCCCGTGGTTTTGTCATCTTCAATTACCGGCCCGCCCTGGCCCTCGATTACCTGCCTTATCTCGCCCTTGGACTTACCGCCCGCCCCGCCATATTTGACTGGCAGAAGTAAATGAGTCCCGCACTCCGCGGGCCGTCCCTCGCGGTATGCCGGGAGGTTTGCTTCGCCTGGTAAGCGAAGTGTTCAGTTGCTCTTGGTCGTGAACGCGGCTTTGTGCCATTCGTGACCGATCCATGGAAGTTGAGGTGAACGGGATGAAGTACGGGCGCTGGATGATTGTCCTGGCACTTTTGGCGATGCCTGCTGCCGGCTGGGGCCAGGCCGGCAACAAGGTGCAACAGTTGTGGGTGGAAAAGACCGCAGGCAAGTTGCCCGACGTGGTAAGCTCTACCATTTGCTGGTGGTATCTCAATAGCCTGTACGGGCTGGCGGCCAGAGCCGGCAAGGTTGCGGTTTGCAAGGTTGCCGCGGTGACGCCGCTCGCCCAGCCTGTACGGGTGGATTTCGGCCTGCCTGGCAACGTGCAGAAGTACACGCCGTGGCTGCCGCCGCAGACGGAGCCGGCTGATGCCGTCGCCACGGTGCAGGTCCAGGAGGCGCTGGTCGGCTGCAACCAAGGCGACAGCCTCTACGTGTTGTGCAGTACGCAACGACGGGCGGGGGCGGCTGAGACATGCCATCCGACGTTCGTTGCCGACGAGCAGGTATTGCTGTTCCTGCGCCAGGTTGACACCGCAGGTATCGTGCCCGGTACTGCGTATGCCACCGTCAACGGCCTCAACGGGGCCTGGGTCATCCAGTGGCCGGGGCAACAACCCAATCCTTTCTGGCAGCGGGATGCGCAGGCCGTGCGCGCGGTTTGCTCGTCCTTGGCCCTCTCGCCCTCCGAGCAGCTCCAGCAGTGGCGCCAGTGGCTGCAAAGTGACAACTATATGCTCCGTCTGCAAGGCCTCATCTGCGCCATCGCCATGGAACGCAACGAGCAGGTCGCAGCCGCCCGTCAAGGTTTTGCCTGGGAATACACCCGCTATGCAGCCCTTTGCCTCATCTGGATACTCAACGACCCCACGCTCGATGCAATGGTCGAAGCACAGTACAACACTTTCCCCGACACGATCGGTTGGATGTCATTGAAGATCGCCTGGCCCATAATGGACCGCAATTGGGCCAGGCACCGCCAGGCGCAGACAACGCAATAATCTGTATCCGTCCCCGCCGGGAACCATACCTGCTGCCCCGCATGTTAGTTAAGACGAACATGCGGCAATCGGCAGCCTGCGCGGCATGGCGACGGTGCGCTCCGAACAATCGCTTCGACTACACCCGAGGTGACGGACATGTTGTTTGCATACGCTTGGAAGGGGTTCTGGCGACGCAAGACCAAGAGCATCCTCACGATACTGGGCGTTGCCCTGGCAGTGGGCCTGTTTGTGGGAGTAGTTTCCATTACGCAATCCGTTCACCAGGCGGTAGCCAGCTCCTTGGCTGCAGCCGGTGCGGACATGGTCATACAAAAACGCGTCGAGCCCTGCCCCTGGGCGGAGGTTAAGCTGCCCAAGGACCTGGCCGCCATCCCCGCCTCTGTCCTCGAAGAACTCCGCAAGGTACCGGGGGTCAACGAGGCCTCCGGAGTGCTGGAGCTGTGGGCCTTTCACAAGGGGCATCCCACCATGGTCGCCGGCATCGACCCCACCAAGAAAACGCTGGGGCCTGTGCGTATCGCCCCTCGCGAAGGGGAGGACGAGGAGAGTGCCAAGTGCTGCGCCATCAAGTACGGCCGCTACCTGGTCCCCAACGATGATTATTATGCAATGGTTACCGTCCCGTACATGGATGCCAAGCACCTGCAACTGGGGCAAAAGATATTCGTCGGCCCCGACCGGCGTTTTGAGATATGCGGGGTCGTAGACCTCAGTGGTGCCGCCCGCATTGCAGCGGCCGAAGTGTTCATCCCGCTTAAGATGGCCCAGAAGCTGCTCGGCCAGGGCGACGTGGTCAGCACCATCTTCGTGGATGTAGCAGATGCGCGCGCCATTCCTGCCGTGCAAGAGCGGGCCCGCGAATTGATCGGACCGGAGGTCAGCTTCACCACCGAAAGCAATGTGGACGAAGGCACTGCGGCCTTGGCCGCGGTTACCCGGCGCTCGATGCTGGCTGTCTCGGTGCTGGTCATTCTGTTCGCCATGGCCCTGCTGGCCCGCAGCGGCGTGGAGTCGGTAATGGAGCGCATCGCGGAGGTGGGCTTGATGAAGGCCCTCGGGTGGCGCAATGCCGATGTGGGCCACTTGTTCATGGTGGAGGCCCTCTACTCCGGAATCATCGGCGGGCTGGTGGGTTGCGGCCTGGGCTGGCTTATCGCCTGGGGATTCAGCGTCAAGGCGGACCTCAAGCTCCCCGAGGCGCTTGCCAGTTTCGCCCCCTGCAGCACTACCCAGGCTCCCCTGGAAATACCGCTTTCCACTACCCCCTCCTTGGGGCTTTTCCTCGGGGGCCTGTTCGCTGCACTGGCGATTGGAGCCCTGTCGGGGATGATGGCCGCCCGCAGGGCCGCGCGCATGGATCCGGTCGTCGCGCTCAGAAGAATATAGGCCTCGGAGGCGAGATAGATGGCGGTAAACGGTTACATTCGAGCACAGCAAATCTCCAAGATATATGATACCGGCAGCCTCGCGGTCACCGCGCTTGCCGAGGTGAGCTTTTCCATTGCACAAGGGGAAATCATTGGGCTGATAGGGCCCTCCGGGGCCGGCAAATCGACGCTTCTGAACCTCATCGGCGGCCTGGACCGCGCCACCTCCGGGACGCTGACGGTCGGCGGCACGGAGTTGGCGGTACTGGACGACGAATCGCTTGCCGTCTATCGCCGCAACACCGTCGGCTTCATCTTCCAGGCCAAGACCCTTATGCCCGCCCTCACGGTGTACGAAAATTGCATGTTGCCGCTGATTCCGGTGCCCCTGCCTGAATCGGAAAAGCACCAGCGCGTGGAAAAAGCCCTCGAGGAGGCCAATATCGCCCACCGCGCCATGCATCTGCCCGGAGAGCTCTCCGGCGGTGAACAGCAACGTGCCGCTGTCGCTCGTGCGCTGGTCAACGACCCTCAACTGCTGCTTGCCGATGAACCGACGGGGGAACTTGACGCCGAAAACGCCATGCGCATCATGCAATTGCTTCAAGCTCTCAACGAGCAGGGGCGCACTATTATCGTCGCCAGCCACGATCCGACAACCCTGCAGATAGCCAACCGCTACCTGAGGTTGTCCGACGGTACGATAGTCGAAGAGTGGTAACCAACACCTTCAAAAAGGCCCACACTCTTCAGGTGATAAACGTGAGAGATGGTTGCTGGCTGTTGATAGGCATCATGGTCGTCAGCGCACTTATCGGCGGGTGCAAGCCCTCTTCGCAGGCGCCGGCCTCCCCGCCCCCTTTGGCATCCGCCACGCGCCCGGTCGCTAATCCTCCCCTGCTGCCGGCCGGCAAGGTGCAGGTGCACGCGTACATCAACGTCTCGTCCGGCTGCCAGGCCGCCACTGTGGCCCTCCTCGACGAACTGGTCAAGGAGAATGCCGCCTACGTTGACTACCAGATCACTGATTTTGGCACCTCGGAGGGCGCAAAGGAATGGCTCAAGACCGGCCTCGGGTGCATGGCGATCCTGTTTAACGGCAGTCCCGCCGTGGCCCTCGAGGGCCCCGGTGGCCAGAGGCGAATCGTTATCTTCAAAATGCCCGTCGGCCTGGGCCTGTGGACACACGAAGACTTGCGCGCGACCTTCTCGGCCATCAGGCGGGGCAAGTTCCGCTCCGCAACCGAGCAGGAAGTGGCTGAATACTTTGCCCCCATGAAGGTTGACGTCACCGTGACGGCCCAGCGAGTCGAAGACCTGGACCGGCGCGGCCAAAGGTATGGGCAAGTGGTCATGGATGGCAAGATCGTCATGGTTTTCAAGCACTCCCGCGCCGGCAAGTCCTCCGTCCAGCGCGCCGCCGCTGCCGCCAAGACCCTCAGTGAATGGCTTACAGGGCCCGTCCAACCCGAAGATGTAGACATTGCCGAGGTTGACGATGGCTTTGAGCTGCTCGTAGGCGGCATGGCCGTCGCCGTCGCCACCGCCAAGGATGCACAGGACTACGAACTGCTCCCCAAGCAGTTATGCGTGTCGTGGGCCAAGAACATAAGCCAGACTGTACTGATGGCGCGTGCCCGCAAGCGGCTCCAGCAACAGTCGCAAACCGCTGCCGCCGCGCATAGTGAGCATTGATTCGGCGGTATGCTGATACCCCGCGGCCGTGTCGTCGGTTGGAAATTGCTGCTCCACCTCTTGCCACGCGGCGCGAAATTGGGTATAATGCCCGCTTCGAGTGAACTTTACGAGGTAATCCGGCTCCGCCACCTTGCGGGTATGCCAAGTAATACGGGGAGTGAATCATGAAAATACACAACGTTTTCACCAACATTGTGGGCCGCACCAAGTTCGTAGTAACTCTCACCGGTGAACAATGGCGCACTCAATACAAGGCAGTTGTAGACAACCTGCTCGATGAATTGACCGGCGGTGAGCCGTTCGAGTATCTGGCCCAGATCGGCCATTTCGTCGTCCACTACAGGGGCAATGATGCCCATGTCGACGAATTCTATCGGCGCAACTGGCCGCCGGCCCCTGCCAATGCCACCCCTGACGCGGGCACCATTAACATCACGGGGGTTAAAGACCTCGAGATACTGAAGCTGTTGAAGGGCATTCACAGCGAGGAAGACGCCAAGGCCGCCCTTGAAAAGATGTACCAGGACCTCAATGAGGGGGGCGGCAAGTATCGCAAGCAGATTCGCGATGAGCGTATCGCTCATATCGAGGATTATCCGTACGAAACGCAGATAGAGATAATGCTGGAAAGCCCCAGCGCCATATACGTGCCTGACGAGACCTTGTATATTACAATAAACACCAACTATTACGGCGAGGTAAAAACAAAAAGCTCCCTCGGCCCGCTTGACGACATGATAACCAAGCGCATCAAGCTGGATGAGCAGGGCCGTGTCGCCAATCCCGAGGAAATATGGCTCTCCCTGCACACCGGCTGTGTGGTGTACACGCGCGAAAGCGGCGAAGAGCGCGGCATCGCTATCATTGCTCCGACCGGCACGGGCAAATCCACCAACTGCTACGGCCTTGTGGATGCCAAGCCCGCTTGCGCGCTGGTCGCCGATGACTTCGGCTACGTCAACCTTGCAACGCGCGAGTTCGTCTATTCGGAGCGCCACTTCTACATGCGCACCAACATCGCCGAGAACTTCCCTCACCTGATCCCGTACCTGGTCAACGAGCCCTTGGAGAACGTCGAGTTCTGCCGGGAAAGCATCGAGCTTATCGAGAGATTCGAGACTCCGGAGGAAATGCACGAAGCGGTCAAGCGCGGGCTCGCCACCCAGGAAGAGATCAAGGACCTGATGCGGGAGATGAACATCAGCCGCGAGGACGCCGAGAACATAATCCGGGCGCAGGGCCGCATCACCTATCGCGACTACGACCGCCTCGTGGACGAAATGTGCGCCAATCCCGCCGCGCGCTCCCTCATTGACCCTTGTATCATGGTGGGAGAAGAAAAGTTCAGAACCACCACCACGCTTACCGACATCGTGTTGGGCGTGCGCAACTACGACGAGCGCTTTATCATTCGCCAACTTGAGACCGACGAGATGCTGGATATCCTCACCTCCCAGGGAAATGTCTACAACTACCTGCAGGATGAAACCGACGCAGACGGCTATCCCATCTGCTTCTCGCGCACAACCGAGATCTACTACGACCCGTATTTGATTACCGTGCACGTGGTGCGTGACCCGGAAACGGGCCAGGAGGAGATCGGCGAGCTTGATCGGCTGCGGATCGCCGCTTGGCGCCATCTGGGTGACAATCCCGGCGTCAATATAATCTGGTTCAACACCCGCCTGCCGGCTCCGCAAAGCCAGTTCGCTCTGCGCAGGTACATGGAAGGTGAGGTGGACGAGGTCTACCTCATCAAGGGCGTAGACATCGACGACGAACTGTGCCGGACCCTGGGCCTGGAAAAACACGACAAGGAGCCCGTCAGCGGCCGCCGTCCCATGGATCTTGTGGGCCTGTACGAGCGCGCGCGTAACGGCAGCCTGCGGGAGGTCGAAGTCGTCGGCTTCTACAAGGGCAGCGGAGAAAACCGGCAGTTGCTGGATGCCGTGGCCTTCTCCAAGGTCGGCAAAGGGCTCGCCCAGGTGCGAAGCTGGTCCGAAGGCACTGTGGACGAATTCTTTGAAGCCAACAGCCATCTGAACGTCAGGACGCTCTTCTCTGAGTAATCCTACACCAAACGGGTCGTTGCGTCACCGCCATGCTGCCGGCCATGGAGGTGGGTATGAGCCTGCCGCGACGCCGATCTGACCTGGCGGGTTCTCCAATGTCGGAGTTGACTACTTTCAGACTGCGAGAATGCATCGGGGTCGAGCGGGCGGATGAATGGATGACGCAAGGCATTCCCCTGCCCGAGGGAAAGCTCGTTGACCCCGCGGCGGTCGCCTTGCTTGATGAGGCCGGCAGCAAGGTGCCGCTCGGCTCCGAGTGCCTGGCCCGTTGGCCCGACGGATCGGTCAAGTGGCTGAAATTGATATTCCCCGCCACCGTCCCCGCCTTGGGCACCACCTGCTACCGGTTGGTGGCCGCTTCCCCGCAGGAGCCGCCGCGTTGCGGAGAAATAGCAGAGACCCACGAGAGCGTGCTGGTGACTAACGGCGTCATCACCCTGGAGGCCGTGATCGCCTCCGACTGCGTGCTGGCGACCCTCAAGCGCAACGACGATACCATCCAGACGCAGGGGCTGCACGTCAAGCTGATGGGACCGGACGGGCGCCAATACCGTTCCATGGTGGAAAGCGCCCGCGTCATCGAGAACGGTGCCCGCATCGTATTGCTGGTCACGGGCACGCACGTCACGGCTATTGGCACGAATTTGCTGACCTTCAAGGCCTGGATTTTCCTCTACCCGGGCCAGGACTACTTTGACCTGGAATACCAATTCATTCATACCGAAAGTGCTGCCTCCAACTTCCGCCCTGCCCCCCGGCAATTGGTGGGATTTGCCTCGCCTGCTACCAGCCGTGATGACCCGCGAATGCTGGATATTCGCGACCTGTGCATTGTGATAGAACACGACTTGCCGCCGCCACTGCACTACGGGGCAGGTTCCTTCGATGCCGGCACGCCCGAGCAGAACCAGTACGTTCACGAGCGCCCCTTTGTTGCGCGCCTGCTCGACGGACCGCGGAACCAATACTATGATTTCTGGATAAATGCCCCGCTTTATGACAATAGCGGCCAGCGGCTGGCGGGCGCCTCCCACGGCCTCGTGGACGTCTCCGGCGACGATCGCGGGATAGCGATTTCCGTCTACAAGTTCGGGCAGCAGTGGCCCAAGCAGCTTCGCGCCTATCCCAACTACCTGTCGGTTGACGTCGTGCCCGAGCAAACCCCCTTGTCCATCTTTCAAGGGCAGGCCAAGACCACGCGCATGCGTATCTGGCTGCATGACGGCGATATGCACACTGCGGCTGCCTATTACCGCCACCTTGCCCACAACTGGCCGCTACACATCGATTCGCCGCAGACGTTCCTTGAATCGGGCGCCCTGCCGCGCCTGATGCCGTTTAAGCCTGAGAAGTATCCGACCCTGGAAACCCGCTTCTTCGCCGAATTCGACCAGCTCTGCCTGCTGGAACGGGTGCTGGGCATGATGGACTATGGTGACCACCTGTTGCGGCGGGACGAATTATGGGGCCGCGAGGATTTCTTCGCCAATAATGAGCATGACTTCGGCTACACCCTGTTCCTGCAATATGCCCGCACCGGCCACCGTAGCTTCCTCGACCAGGCGCTGGCCTCCTGGCAGCACTGGATGGACGTGGATACCGTGCACCACTCGGACAACCCGGCGGAGGTCGGCGGGTGGCGGATGCACGGTGCGTACCATGTACTGTACCCGCCGGGCAGCGATACCTCGGTGAGCACCTCCCACGTTTGGGCGGAAGGACCTGTTCACTTTTACCTGCTCACGGGCCATCCGGCAGCTCGCGAAGCGGTGCAGATGCTGGGTGACTACCTGTGCCGTGCCTGCGAAGCTGCTGCTGACGGCCAGCATTCGGAGATTTACACCAGTGGCGACCGCAGCCGCGGTTGGCCGCTTGTCGCCCTTTGTGCCCTTTACGAGGCGTTCGGCGAGGAGAGGTATCTGGCGGCCGCCCGGAAAGTAGCCGAGTTGTACATCACCGGCCCGGAGGCGATTAGTGAAAACGGCGACATCAGTGTGCGCTATTCCACTTTGGTCAAGTCCGCCAGCCGCGATATGATGGCCGTCGTCGCCCTCGGCCTGGGGCGTTACCACAAGATAACCGGCGACGAGCGCATCCGCGAGCTGTTCCTGCGCGTCTGCCGGTACATCACCCACGACCAGCCTCGCGGGCTGGTCCACAACATGTGGGGAAACGAGCAGGCGGGAATGGAAATGGTGACAACCGGCCACTGGCGCGAGCCGCTTCCCTACGCCTACGAGCTGACCGGCGATGCCGCTTTCATCCAGGCCGGCATCCGCAACCTCAAGTTCGCGATGCCTTCCACGCGCCTGCTGGGCCATATCTCCGGGCCGGTAGTTGGGCCCGGCAACACCGTCGTTATCGCCGACGGCGACATCATGTCGATACTGTGGCGCGACCTGCTTTCCTTCTTGCCATACGCCGACGACCTGGGACTGCTGGAAGACTTCTGACCAGCAACTGCCTGCAACCGAAAAGGACACCACCTTCTCAGCGCCTTAGAGGTGGTGTCCTTATTTTTATTTTTGCTCTACCGATAAGTTGTGTGCAATCCCGCTTACGGAGCGTCATAAGGCAGCAGCGGTGGGTGTACGCCGGTTGCCAGGACAGCTTGCGTCAAGAATTTGACGTGTCCGTCCAAGTACGCCATGTTCAGGCCCCCGCTGTGCGGGAATTCGTAGCCCGGCGTACTTGAGGTCCCTTGCGGTACATGCCAGTCGGCGGCGATACCGTTGTCGCACAGCAAGCCTTGCTCCGACGGCTTGGTACCCACTATGTCGGCGGGCGCAAACGGAGGCGGACACAGCGGGTCGGTGCCGTCTATGGTGTTGTCCAGCCACGTGTTCCATTGCGTGCAGAACATGTAACTGACAATTCCTGCTTCCGCTGCCGCCTGTGTGCCCCAGGCCGGGGAGGAGGGGGCATACTTGCGCCACACGTCGTCCTTGCAAAACCATATCTGGTAGTTGTTGACGTAGGGCTGCAAGGAGCGATACAAAATGGCCATGCACATCTGGCAGGTCGCGCCCCCGCCGTCCGTGTACCATCCATACGTCCAGTTCCAGTAACTGGGGGCGAATACCGGCAGCGTATCGTTCCAGTCACTGGCGTACATGTGCATCGCCAGGGCTAATTCCTTGAGATTTGACAGGCAACTTACCTGCCGCGCCTTCGCACGTGCCTTGGCGAAGACGGGGAAAAGGATAGCTGCTAGTATGGCGATTATTGCTATGACTACCAGCAATTCAATCAGCGTAAAGCCTTTTTGTCGCGGAAGCATGGAAAGAGCCACCTCCCTGTGTGTTAGTTTACCCGTCGAATACCTCTTTTACACATCTTGCTGCCCCCCGTTGTTCCGCTCATTGCTGCACCGCCTTCACCTGTATGGACGCTGCAGCCACGCAAGCAGCCGGCCCGGCCTTTTCAGCCTTGCCGGCTGCTTGCCAGTATGACTTACTATTTGTCCTCGAAGTGCTTAAGATAAAACAACAGGATCGGCGCTTGCCAGTACGTGCCGAAGCCGATTGCCGCCTGGTCAGCCGCGATCTGGTACCCCGCCCTGGCCGCCTCCAGGAACTGCTGGCGGCCGGTCAGGTCATAGGCGTACGCCCAGCCCGTGTTGGTAAGAAATACGTATCCCGGCGACCAGCCTGCCAGGAATGGGTTGGTTGAATAAGTAGTGACACCGTACGGCCCCCGTGTCGGTGGCCACCCTCGGGGCAGCGCTTGCGGCCCGCCCATGTCCTCGCAGTACAGGGAGCTGGCCAGCGCCACCAGGCCCGCTGCCGCCCGTCGATCCCCGGTCACCCACCAGTACATCGCGTAGTCCTCCAGCATCTGCCCACACATCCACGGCACATCGCCGTGGTACGTCCAGGAACCGTGGTACTCGGCATAGCAGCCTCGTCGCGGATCGAATGCCTTCAGCGTGTCCTCGAACAGCTTGGTCGCTGCCGCGAGGATTTGCGGATCCCACGTCTCGCGATACACCGCTAGCAGTGCCGTCAACGGCCATGCTTGCTCCCGCACCGAGCGCGCGCCGATGCCGTAGTTCTCCCGCGCCACGTACCTGGCCCGTGCAATCGCCGTCTCCAGGGCCACGGGATCGCCTGTCAGGTGGTAATAATCCAGCATCCCCTTGGGAGACAGGCAGTAGGTCCCGTTGTACGCTCCGACGTTATGGTGAAGGGCAATGTATACGTGAATTCCGCCCTCCCAGTCGGGCTTTGCGCTGTTGGCGTGGACAGTGTCGATATCCATCACGTGCCGGCACATGGCCTCGGCGCGTTGGAACCATTCCCGCTCCCCACCCATAAGGTATTCGACAAACTGGCTGTGGGTCGGATCATAGTAATTGTTGAACCACCCATCATGTTCGCGGCTGCCATACCGCCAGTCGCCGAAGTTACGGTACCCGTATTCCCCGCGGGTGGTCGTGGTCGGCACCCGCCGTGAGTAGTCCCGCATCTGCTTGTGGTGCTCCCGGAACTGGCCGGCTCCGCGCCACGTCGCCGGGCCCCACCCACCACTTTGGGTGTGCCAGTACTTGTCGAACAGCCGCGGCGGATTCTGGAACGTACCGAGCGCCCGCCGGTTCGCTTCCTCGGTGCCGGCCAGGGAAATCATCAGCTCGTGCCGCTTGGCCTCACCCCACGCAAACCAGTTGTGCACGCTGTCGGCAGTGGTCGGGTGGTACAGGTCTATGTTGAGCACATCGCCGGCCGCAAGCACTGCCTTGGGAAACTGCTGCCAGAAGTGCCGGATGCCTAGCCCGAAATCACCTGCCACCAGGATGCCGTCCGCCCCTTCCGCGTTCGCCTGCGGCGCTGTCACTACCACCTCCGGCAGCGCGGACCACGGCGGTTGCGGCCCCTCGTGATGCAGTACCAGCCGCGAGAGGTCAAGCCTCCGATGCTGGTCGGAGTTGTTGAATACGCGGTAGAAAATGTGCACGTAGGGCAGCCCGGCGTAGGCGTGCACCCGCATGACAATCTTGCCCAGTGCCCGGCCCTCGCTGTCCAGCAGGTGCCCGTCAATGCGCACGGTCGCACGAATGGGGCCTGCCGCCTCCACCGTGGCACTGTCGCGGGTAGCAATATACCGCACCGTCGGCCCGGGAGGCCGGGTTTCGTCCTCGTCCTGGGTGCGGCATTCCAGCACCCCGCTGATGCTGCTGATAACCCTGCCCGTCGGCGCCCGCTCTATGTCTGTCAGAAGTGCCTCGCCTCGGCCCCGCGGGACTGTGAACCTGACTGCGCCCGTGTCAACCGTGATGGCGCCGCGCCTCTTGTGAACTTTGACCTTTTCCGACGGCGGCGTCGGCACCGCGTGCTCCCAGACCACGGTGTACTTCTTCTCTGCGCAGTCCGGGTAGGCGATGAAATCCAGCAGCAGCCACTTCACCGAGCCGTCCTTCCACTTGGACAACACGGTCGTCTGAACAGGCACCCTCTCCCCGGCCGGATCCCGCAGTTCAATGGGACTGTGCGGCTGCAACATCCCCTCGGCGAACGGCACTCCCGTGCGCACCGGGTAGCCGGTCGCCGGAAGCTGCGCCGTGGCGTCGGTCTCCAAGCGCAGGTGAAGCGGCCCGTGTGCCGCAAAGCCCCTGTCGGCTTTCATCCCCGCGTTTATGGGCTTGGCTCCCTTCAGCCAGTCCCACTTGGTCGCCGCGGCCGCTTGCCTGTCACTGATCGTGCCATCGTATAACGCCACGTCTCCCCAATAACTACGCGTCTCGAACCGGTGATAAACAGACGGGTCATCCTTGCGTGAATCGCTTTCGTTGACGTGGAAATAATCCCCCTGCAGTTCCTGGTCGCTGGCAACCTTGTCATACAGCCGGAATGCCAACTCGAACGACTCGCCCGGTGATACCAGGTCGCTTAAGTCCACGACGTAATGCTTGCCTGTCCCCTGGTCCGCAACGTCCTGCTCCCACACCACCTTGCCATCCACCAGCACCTGCTTGAAACGATGCCCGATGAATACCGTGTTGCTGAACCAGTTCGGCCACTTGTCCTTCTCAAAGCCAAAGCCTTGGTAGTTGTCTCCCTCGTAAAAACGCAGCTTTATCGGGCCTTTCCAGTTCGCCGGTATGGTTACCCGTCCAGCCACCTGCCCGAAATTGTCGGCTTTGCTGATGACCCACGGATGACTGATCTGATATAACTGGCGGATATCGAAATATCCCTCGTATGGTCCCTGGTGGGAAAACGTCCATCCCTTGCCGCCCAGGTCAACCACCAGTAGATGGGCTGGCTTGGCTGCTGCTATACATCCTGCCGCCAAAGTCAGTACAGTTGCTATGGACAATAACGTTTTCAACATGGCAATCATCGCCTTTGCTACATCGTCTGGTCGAACGTCGGCAGTATGTCTATTCCCTGTTTGCTTCATGCTGGCCTCCGCGTAGCTCGTCATTTGTTAATCAACTTCTCGTTATATTCTTTTGAACTGGGAAGGCCAATCGCCGTCCGCAAGGAATTTGACCACCACTCAAATGGCATCATTTGTAGGCTGTCACAGGACCAGGAGGGTTGCCTGATGGCTGCACAACTGGCTATTTTAGGAGGATCCCCGGCTGTAACGGTTGACGCCGGCGAGCGGTACAAGCGCCCCGTGGAGGAGGAAAAGAAGGCAGTCTGTGAATTGATCGACCAAGGTGTTCTCACTGGCGCGGGAACCGGCCTGCCGCGGCAGTTCGAGGAGGAATTCAAGGAGTTCATCGGCTGCAAGTACGTGCTGACTACCGATCACGGCCACACGGCGCTGGCAAGCTGTTACTTCGCCGCCGGCCTGGGGGCGGGAGACGAATTCATTCATCCCACGATCGGCTATATCGGCAGCTATGCTGGCGCCCTGCACATGGGTGCCACCCCCGTCTTTTGCGAAATCGACCCCAAGACCCTGTTGGCCGATCCTGCCGATATCGAAAAACGCATTACCCCCAAGACCCGTGTCATCAACCCCATCCACATGTGCGGCCGCGTCTGCGACATGGACGCGCTGCTCGACATCTGCCGGCGGCATAATCTCGTCTTGGTGGAGGATGCTGCCCATGCCCACGGCAGCGAATGGGGCGGCGTCAAGATCGGCAACCTCGGGCACATCGCCGGTTTTAGTTGCCAGGGCATCAGCCCTCGCGGCAAGCCCGTCGCCGGCGGCGAGGCCGGTATCGTGTGCACCAACGACCGCGAGTTGTACGAACGCGCTCTGATCTACTGCCACCTGCACCGCGTCGGTGCACTGGATGAACTGACCAATCCGGTATACAAGCAGCTCGAACCGCAGCTTTTGGGCTGGAAGTGGCGCGCCCATCCTCTGGCGCTGGCCATCGCTCGTGTCTCGCTCAAGACCCTGCCCGAACGCATCGAGAAGTTCATTGCCAACCGCGAGGAGTTGGCCGACAAGATACGCGACATCCCGGGCCTGGAACTGGCCCACAATTACCCCAAGGCCAAGGCGGCGGAAATCTATGGCGGATTGCGTTTCATCTACGACCCCGAGGCCCTCGGCGGCCTCAGTGCTAAGCGTTTCTGCGAAGCCCTCAATGCCGAAGGCGTTCCCATGAGCCCCAACGGCTTGGGCCACATTGAGCATTTGCGCGCCATATACACTAAGGACCTGCCGGGCCTGTGGGGCCCCGGGCATCCCGGGCCGGCCAACATCCCCCTGCCCCGCTACAAGAAGGGCGACTTCCCGGTCTCCGAGAGCCTCGTGGACCGCGTGCTTGCCCTTCCGGGCTGGATTGAACCGGCCCCCGGTCTCATTGACCAGGTTGCCTTGGCCATCCGCAAGGTCGTTGACAATTACCGGGCCCTGCTGTGAAGCCATGCCCAGGGCACTGAGCGTATGACTACAACTTGGCTAAATAACCGTGCGGAACTTCAACACTCGTTCACCGTGCAGCTTGACACGGCACGTTCGCGATGACCATGTGTGCTTCACAATACGCCCGGAGGTGGATGCTAAATGCGTACGAAGTGTATTGTTACCGTTGCCATTCTCCTGTGGCTGGGAGGTAGTTCCGCGATGGCCGGCAATAGTAAATACCTGCAACTGGACACGGGCTGGGAAGTCTCCTGCCGCGGCAGCTTCCAGTGTCGGCATGACATGCGCGACCTGCTTGTCATCTATCATCCCTTCACCGGCAGCACGACCGGTGATTTCGGCATGGCACAGCACCGCGCCGTCATCCCCGCAAGCTGGCAGCCGCCTTACACGCTTTCCTTCTACTGCACCGACGACTACACCAGTGACGAACAGAAGCCCCCGACCAACGACTACATCGGCCACGACATCTATCCCCATCACCGCTTCAAGCAGGTGCTCATTGACGGCCGCGTGGTCTGGGAGCGTGATGTTGCCGACCCGGAAAACTACGGCAACCGCGACCTGATACGTGTGGACATCACCCCTTATGTCAAGCCCGGAAAGCCCTTCGAGCTGGCAATCCGCGTTTTCGACAAGGTGGGCACCGATACGCCGCTGGACAGCGATTTCTACTGGGAAAGCGGTTACACGGGTGGGCCTGGCCGCCGCGACGTGAAATACCCGTTCAAGTTCCGCACTTGCGCGTACTGGGGTGATATCTGCCTTGCCGACAAGACCGGCGTCGCAGATATTAGCGGCCCTCGGCCGCGGCCCAGTACTGTTAAGCTTCAGCAGGTGCACAAGCGCCGCTGGCCGTTGCCTCCGTACGGTGAGAAGCTGCCGCCGCAGGCCCGGCTGACCCTGGAAAGCCTCGCCCCCATCCCCGCCTCCGGCTTCCCTGCCACGTGCGGAGTTCCGCTGCCGGCCGGCAGGGTGAAAGACCCGCAGGCGATAACCCTGCGCGATGGAACGGGCAAGATTGTGCCTGTGCAGACCAGCGTGCTGAACCGCTGGAAAGACGGCTCCATCCGCTGGCTGCTGCTCACCTTCGAGGCGACTCGTGCCCCCCGGCGCAATGCCAAGTGGACACTGCAGCTTACCGCTCCGCCCTCGCAGCCTCAACCTGCCACGCCCGTCGTCGTGCGCAAGCTCGATGACGGCGTCATCCGCATATCCACCGGCGCCATCGTCGTCAGGCTGGGCCGCGACCGCAACGCGCTGATAGACGAGGTGCGCCTGGCAGGACGCAACAAGCCCGTGGCGAGGGGTATCCGCGCCCACATGGCCGCTGCCGCCGAGGGCGAACCGCGGCAGATAACCGCCACCGTCCGCGATATCACCGTCACCGAGCGCGGACCGTTGCGGGTTACCGTTGAGGAGCGCGGCGTCCTGGCCGGCGAGGGCCTGACCGTCGGCCGCTTCGTCTTCCGCATCCACGCCTACGCGGGAAAGCCTTACCTGCGCACTTTCTTCCGCATCTTCAACGACTCCGGCGGCGACCTGCGCATCCCCGCCTTCGGTCTGGTGGTTCCCGCCGATGTAGGGCAAAAGCGACAGGTCGCCTGGGGAGCGGGCGTTGCGGAGCGTTGCAAGTTGCAAGACGGTGAAGTCGTGCTGCGGCAGGCCTCCCGCGACGCATACGAAGTCAGCGTTCCCGGCCGCAACAAGGTTACCGGAACCCATGCCGCCGGCTGGATGGCTGTGACCGGGGAAAGGGCCGGCGCTCTGGTGGCCGTCCGCGATTTCTGGCAGCTCTTTCCCAAGGCCTTGCGCTGCAGCCAAGACGGCCTGCAGGTTGACCTCACCACCCCGACTACGGACCTTCCCTTCTATATCCCGCATGACGGTGAGGCCAAGCGCCACGAGCTCATGCTGGGCTTCTTCCCCCGGTTGCGCCCTAGCGAGGCTGATGCTCTCGGACAGGCCTTCCAGTCGCCACCCCGGCTGATGGACAAGCAATGGTTCTGCAACAGCGGCGGGTTCGGCTACGCTTACTGGCACGATGACAAGGCTTTCCCCCGCCTTACGGAGTTCATGCGCAAGACCTATGGAGAAGTGAAGCCCGAAAACACCGGCCACAGCGGCTACGGCTTGCGCAACTTCGGCGACGGCCCCTACCACAGCGGAGGACAGTGGCGCAACAACTACTACGACTGCCAGCAAGGGCTGCTTGCCGAGTATATAATGACCGGTGACCGCCGCTGGTTCGACCGCTTCGCCGAATCCTGCCGCCACTACCAGGACATAGACATCTGCCATCACAGCGCCGCTCATCCCGACTGGGTGGGCCTGGTGCACACCATCGGCCAGGACCACAGCATTTGGGGAGGACCTTGGGCAGCCTTTGAGCGCGGAATCGGCCTGTGCATGCACTGGCGCCTTACGGGCGACCCGGATTCGCGCGATGCCTTCCTCAAGCTTGCGGAGGCTATCGTACGTACCGGCCAGGGTGCCGGAATACAGTATTCCCGCAACTGGGCCGGCCCCATGACCACGCTGGTGCAGGCGTACGATGAAACCTGGGACCCCAAGTGGGCCGAGGTCTGCCGGCAGCGTGTTGAAACCCTGTACAAGCAGATTATTGATCCACGCCGCGGTGTGTACATGGACCAGCACGGCCACTACAGCTACCGCGGAATGGTCCCGTGGATGGATGCCCAGGTCTCGCGCCCCCTGTACATGTACTACCGGCTGACCGGAGACCTGCAGGCAGCCGACGCTGTGGTTGCCATCGCCGAGGCGCTGATTGAGGAGGCGATGACGCTGGACGCCGAACACAAGATGTGGGGTTACTCCACCAACCCGCACTTCAGTCCCACCGAGGGCTACAATGTGCTGATAGCCCCTGCCATCCTGTACGCCTACGAGCTGACCGGCGAGCCCGCCTTCCTGGCCGTCGGCCGCTTGCTATACGAACGTACCATTGAAGGCAACAGCGTCAACCATGTGCTCAACTGCTATTGGAACACACCGACGCTGCTGTACTACCTGCACAAGTGGCGGAATGTTTCGGCGCGGTTGCCTTGGGACTAGCCGGCCGGCCGTGCTGTTGGAAGGCGCCATAACTGTCTGCTTGGGGAGACGGAGGCTGTGCCATGAAGTTATGCCTGGGGCTGCATGATTTTTCGGACGAGACGTTTCAGTTCGCCGCCCAACTCGGCGTGGAGTGCGTCAAGGTGACCGGCTCGGAGCTGATGCCTCCGGCCGGCAGGGGTGTGGTCCCTGCCGATCGCTTGCACCAACTGCAAGATCGCCTGGCGGCCTACGACCTGACGCTGGACGTCTTCTTGTTGCCTCAAGGGCCCGATACCCAGTACTGGAACGCCCGCCTGGGCCGCCCGGAGCGCGACCGCGAAATCGAGGACGTGTGCAAGACCATTGAGATCTGCGGCCGGGCCGGCATACCGGTGGTGGAATGGACCTGGAGCATCGTGGACGTTTGGGGAAGCATCCCGGGCGAAAACAATTGGGGGAGGGGCGGGGCGTCCATCCGTCGCTTCGACTACGACCGCGTTAAAGACGCCCAACCCGAGCCGGGCCTGGGCGCCGATGCCGACGAGATGTGGGAGCGGTTGGAGTATTTCCTGGTGCGCATCGTCCCCGCAGCCGAACAGGCGGGCGTGCGCCTCGCCCTCCATCCCCATGATCCGCCGACACCTTGGCTGAAGGGTGAAGCCAGGATACTCAGTGACTTTGAGGGCCTCAAGCGCGTCATTGAACTGGTCCCCAGCGAGGCCAATGGTCTTAACTTCTGCCAGGGGACGGTGGCCGAGCAGGCCGGCGCTGATGTCATCGGCATGATCCGTTACTTTGGGGAACGCGACAAAATCAATCACGTCCACTTCCGCAACGTCCGCGGCTCGGTGCCCAAGTTCGACGAGGTCTTCATTGACGAGGGCGACGTGGACATGCTGGAAGCCATGCGTGCCTACCACGAGGTCGGCTACCGCTATGCGATTATGCCTGACCACACTCCCAAGGTCGCCGGTGAC
The DNA here is from genome assembly GCA_029819875.1 of Candidatus Zipacnadia bacterium. GTDB lineage: Bacteria > Armatimonadota > Zipacnadia > Zipacnadales > Zipacnadaceae > JALGVG01. The sequence goes on from JALGVG010000007.1 coordinate 21,769, forward strand.
ACTCCCCAGGGCCACCGGGGACGGGCCTATGCGCTGGGCTACATCAAGGCTCTCATGCAGGCGGTCGGCGCCAAGCCCGCCGGCCGTCGCCGTTGAGCCTTTCAGGCCCCGATTCCGCAACCGGCAGTGACAGCTTGGCGACATGCAGCATCTTCCACGTGAGCCTGTGGCCACGTGTATCAGGTTTGCCACCACGAAGGGTGGCGGCACGGCCTGAAGTTGCTGCGCAGTTTCGTACTTGACCAAGCATTACTCCGCGGAGGTGAACGCTTATGACGTTGCGCATTTTGCCATTGTTTATTCTGTTGTCTTTCCTGCCGGCACTGCCTGCCGCCGCGGCGATCAAGCCCGCCACCCTCATCAAGGACGCCGCGCCCTTTACCTACGCTGTCCCCAGCGGCCCGCCGGTGCGCGACAGGTACACGATGCTGCTGGCTCATTTTGACCGCGGCCACCCGGGCAATGCCGACTTTGCATGGGCTGACCCGCGCAACACCGGCTATCAGACGCCCAAGAACTACGGGGGCAAGGGTTTCAGCGGCCGTTGCATCATCTGCCCCGGCCCCACGCAGTACTGTGCCTTCGACGGCCTGGACAACTACCGCCCTTCCCACGGGACTGCGGACTTCTGGCTCAAAGCCGCCCGCAACCATAATACGTGGGCGGATGACAAGGACCACTATATCTTGTGGATGGCCCCCGACGTGGCCGTGGGCTACCCCGGCCGCACGCCGTACACGATGGTTGTTATAAAGAACGGCGCCCTCAAGCAGCTTGAATTCCGCATCCACAACCGGTCATGCCAACATTACAGCTATGACGGCAGCGGCACTATCGGTGCGCTGGCAGTGCCCTGCGGCGATCTCGACCCCGGCAAGTGGCACCACGTAGTCATCTCCTGGGACCTGCGCGGGCAGCGCGGCCGCATGATGCTGGGGCTTGACGGCCGCGGCATGCGCGGCGAGTTCGACCTGCCTTCACCTGCTACTCCCATCCCCGGGCGCATAATCTACTTCTCCGGCCATCCCTGGGAACTGTTCGGTGTCGGCCATCCCTCCTGGCACGGCCTGGCCGATGAACTTGTCATCACCTCCAAGCCCCTCCGCTTTGCCCGCAGGGCCGGCGAAATCGCCTCCCACCGCCGACCCGGTCCCGACGAACTGAAGCTGATGGCCTACGAAGACGCTTGCCGCAGGTGGCTGGATGAGTTGATCCGCATCCAGGAAAACGGCGGCTGGTCGCGATATATGTTCTATCCTTCGGGCAAGCCCTGCCATGACAGCGGCCACTTGAGCAACGACAACTCGATGGGCACCGCCACCTTCGCCGTCCCCCTGCTGCGCGCCTATCAATACTGGGGCGATTACCGCTACCTGGCCGCCGCAGAGCGCGCTGGCTTTGCGATCATCGGCGCCCAGACGGCCAGGGGCGGTTGGTCATACGACTGGTATGCGCGCCCCGACGGCATCTATCCCCGCAGCTACTGGTCCAAGATGCGCGAGGGCAACCAGAGCATGAACGTCCGCTACCTGGCTTACCTTGCCAAGGTCACCGGCAGGCAAGAATACTGGGATGCTTTCCTCAAGGGCATGGACTTCATCCTCGCCTGCCAGGACAAGGCCGGCTGGTGGCCGGACCACATCAGCCTTGAGACCGCCCACCCGGACCCGGATGTGGGCGGCACCTACAACGACGGCGGCATCAACTGGATGATGAAGGATTGCCTGCTGGCTTACCAGCTCACCGGCGATTCGAAGTTCCGGGACGCCCTGCGCCGCTGTGCCGACTGGATTATCGCCTCCTACATTGACAGTGGGGCGACGCGCGGCTGGGGCGAGGACTACGATCGCCAAAACAGGCTGCGCTGGGCGCGCGACTTTGATCCGCCGGCCATCAACATGCGCGCCAGCAGGATAGCGATGAACCTGCTGCTGTTTTGCTACGACGTCTTCGGCGAGGACAAGTGCCTGGCGCCTATCCTGGAGATGTGCGACTGGTATGACGGTCTCCCCGAAAAGATCAAGGGCTACCACTTCTACATGGACGGCGGCCAGGTTGACAGCAAGGTCAAGGGCGAGCCGGGCAAGCCTCACCCCATCATGGCTTACTACCGCAAGGTCTGGTCAATGTTCGACCCGGAGTTCCAGGAGAAGATTCTGCCCATCGTCTCCTCCCACTACGGTGATGGCCGCGGATCCCTGGACACCAATTACTTCCGCGCCCAGGTGCAGTTGCGGCGCGAACGCGGTCCCCAGGCGCCTGGTTGGCTGGATCTGCTTCCGCTTGACCTGCTCACGCAGCAGTTCCGATGGACCCGCAAAGAGCTTGCCGCCCTGTTCGCCCGCCGTGACCAGCGCCCGGGTGCAGTGGCTGACATCAATGCCTACTTCAAGGGCCAGGGGCCGCTGATATGGTTCTACCAAGGCGAGGGGCGACTAATCGACGTCGAGCGCGGCACCGCCCTCGCCAACCGCCTCCTCGACGACATCTGCGCCGCTCGCGCCGCTTACGGCGACTTGGACACGACGCTGATGCCGATATTGAGCCGGGCGGCATGCGATTGGGTGCTCATTGACCCGCCGCGCAACTGGTATGACCTCAGCCTCGCGGGCAAAAAACTCACCCGCCCGCCCGTGACGCTTTCGGTGGCGGGCATCGACAGCGACTTGAAGATGGCACCCGGCCAGGCCCTGCCCCTGACAGTGAGGCTCAGTAACCACACACAACGCCAGCTTGCTGTGCGGCTGGCGGCCTCCGGTAAGCTGTTCGTGGTGACGCCCGCCGTGCGGGAGGTTACCCTCCCCGCCGGCCGCACCGTCAGCGTTGAACTGCAAGTCACCTCGCCGAAGACCGCCGCTCGTGACAAGGTCACGCTGGCAGCCACGTGGGATGAGGGCCGCTCGACCTTCACCCTCTACGCCGCCTGCTACGAGCCCGGCGCCGGTGCGCTCATCGAGGCGGAGGACGGCCGCCTCAAGCCTCCGATGACGGTCGTGGATGTTGATGGCGCATCCGGGGGCAAGGCGGTGAGGCGGCCGCCGGACAAGCAGACGCTGAAGCTGAAGCCCACCCCCGCCGACGGCCGCAGCGGCGGCTGGGTGCTGCTACCCTTCGAGTTGAGCAAGCCCGGCCGCTACGTCATCTATGCCCGTACCCTGTGGGGGGACGGCGCCTCCAATTCCTTCTACATCAGCGTGGACGGCGGCCCGGAAACTATCTTCGGCAATGACGAGACCTTCGGCACCTGGCACTGGTGTCGCAGCAAGATCTACGACCTGGAGGCCGGCTCTCACACCGTGCGCTTCCGCCACCGCGAATTCACTGCCACCCTCGACAAGGTGTTCATCACGCGGGTGGAATGACGTCGCAAGGGTAGGGCGCTGGGGCAGTACCAGCCTCGTTAGGGTGTCGCAACATAGCTTCGCCCTACAGCTCCGGGAACCACAGCCTTATCTCTTCGGCGGCTGACTGGAGACTATCGGCGGTGTGGATGAGGTTTTCCAGCGCCCTGCCCTCCGCGTCCGCCAGCTCCACCGAATCGCTGCACATGTCCCGGCGGATGGTGCCCGGCGGGCAGTCCTGGGGGCAGAAATGCTCTCCGGCTATCTGCCGCATGGTCCTGACTGCGTTGCGCCCTTCCCACACCATTGCCAGGCACGGGCCGCTGGTGATGTAATCGATCAGCAACTGCCGCACGCGCTCGCCGTGCCTGCGGATGATTGCCTGCCCGTAGTGTCGCCCTGCCAGCTCGCGGTTAGGCTGCACGAGGCGTGCGGCCACAAGTTCAAGGCCGGTGCGCTCCAGGCGCGTGAGTATCTCGCCGACCAGCCGCCGGCGCAGGGCATCGGGTTTAAGCATCACGAACGTGCGTTGTAGCGCCATACCAATCCCCGTTTCAACGGCGGCTTTCACAGCCTCGTGTGCAGCACCTATTCTCGCAACCGTTGCGAGAGACCTTTTCAAAATCATCTGCGCTGCCAGGAGGAAGGGACCCGCCTGTCGGCGAAGATAGCGGCAGCGCCAGGGTTGGATGCGTGGAATGCTGCCCGCCCTGGTTTAATGCTGCTAGATTACGAGGTGTGACTGCCGGTGAACGAGCAAGCAGGTGACAAATTCGACATTACTATTATCGGCGCTGGCCCGGCCGGTTACGTGGGCGCGATTCGCGCTGCCCAGCTAGGGGCGCGTGTCGCCGTCGTCGAGCAGGCCCAGGTGGGCGGAACTTGCCTCAATCGCGGTTGTATTCCCTCCAAGGCCCTGATACACTGTGCCGAACTGCTGGACGAGGCCAGGGGCGCCCGCCGTTTCGGCATCACGTTCGGCGAGCCGCAGGTGAACTACGACGCCGTGCGCAGGCACAAGGACCGCTGCGTCAAGCAGCTTGTCAGCGGTGTCCAGGCCCTGTTGGACCGCGACCTTATCACCCTCATCAACGGCACCGCGCGGCTGCTTTCGCCCACTGAAGTGGAGGTGACCGTCGCCGGCGGCGAGGCCCGGCGCATCGCAACGCGCCGCATTCTGATTGCCACCGGCTCGGTCCCCATGATGCTGCCCATCCCCGGCGCCGAGGGCAGCAACATCGTCACCAGCGATGAAGCGGTCGATTTCCCCGGCCCTCCCGAGCGGCTGGCGATTGTGGGCGGCGGGGCGGTAGGCTGTGAATTCGCCTATATCTACTCCCGCTTCGGGACCAAGGTGACGCTCGTTGAAATGCTGCCCCAGATCGTCCCTACCGAGGACCCTGACGTGGCCGAGGTGCTGGCCAATTCGCTGCGCAGAAGCGGCGTGGAAATCTGCACCGGCGCGCGCGTCTGTTCCATCGAGGATCGCGACGGGCGCAAGTGTATTGACTGCGAGTGCAGTGACGGAAGCCTGGTCCAGGAAGCTGACATGGTGCTGTGCGCGGCCGGCCGCAAGGCCAACCTCGAGGGTCTGGGCCTCGAGCAGGTGGGAGTTGAGACCCACAAACCCGGCATCAAGGTGGATGAACGGCTGCGCACCAACATCGAAGGCATCTGGGCTTGCGGCGACTGCATCCGGGGCGTCGGCCTGGCCCACTTGGCCTCGCACGAGGCGATTTCGGTCATGGAGGACTGCTTCGGCGAGGGCGGCCACCTCAACTACGACGCCGTCCCCGCCTGCATCTTCACGCATCCGGAAATCGGCTCGGTGGGGATCAATGAAAAGGATGCCGCCGAACGCGGAATGGAGGTGACCGTCGGCAAGTTCCCCTTCGCCGCCAACGGCAAGGCGGCGGCAATCGGCCAGCGCGAGGGCTTCGTCAAGGTCATAGCGGAGGCCGGCAGCAACAAGATAGTGGGTGCTGCGGTAGTAGGGCCCAACGCCACCGGCATCATCGCGGAGTTGACCCTGGCCGTTGAGATGGGCCTCACCCTCAGCGACGTAGCCGACACGATACACTGCCATCCGACCTTGCCTGAAACCATCCCTGAGGCTGCCTTGGCAGGACTGGGCCGCGCCCTGCACCTGCCGTAGTGCATCAATTGACTGCAATGTTACATTGTGATATACTACAATTTGAGAGTGATTGATACCGCGTCGATCCCCGCTGGTGTTTGCCCTCACCCTTGTGGTATGCGGTTTTCCCAGGGCATCTTGCTGGTAATCAGCACACCAGCCCAATAATGCTTGGTAATGGAGGACAGAATTCATGGCAACTGTAACGGTAAAGTATGAAGGCGGAGTGGCCTCAAGCTTCGAGGTCCGGGGGCACAAGTGTGTTGTTGACCTGCCCAAGGAGATGGGCGGAGAGGACCGCGGCCCCACCCCGATAGAACTGGTAGCAGGTGCATTAGGCACTTGCATCGCGACTTACATCATACGCTGGTGCAACGAGGCGCACGTACCGGTTGACGGCCTGCAGGTGAAGGTGGACTTCGTTCACGACGTGGACGCACACTGCATTCGTGAGTTGTCCGCTCACATCGAGTTGCCGCCGAACTTCCCGGAGAAGCGGCGTGACGCTGTGCTGCGCGTTGCCGATATGTGCACCGTGCATAACACGCTGTGCTCCAACCCCAAGGTGAACATCACCTTGTCAAACTAGGCGATTGCCAACCCAGTTGCAATTGTCTTTATGGGCTGCGCCGCCGGGCGATGATTGCCGGCGGCAAGGCGTAGTGATTCATTCCGCGGCACCATGCGAGGTGGCCTGAGATGATAGCAACCGAAGCAAAGCCTCGTGAAGAGGTTCTGGAAAGGCTGGGGGATGCGCAGTCGGTCTTCATTGTCGGGTGCGGCGATTGTGCGACCCTCTGCCAGACCGGCGGTGAGTTTGAAGTCGAGGAAATGAAGAAATACCTCGAACAAGTCGGCAAGAAGGTCACCGGCTCTGTTATCCCTGATGCTACCTGCAATGTTCTGGACACCGCTCGCCTGCTGCGCAAGAACAAGGAAGCCGTGGCCGAAGCGGACGCCATCTTGGTGCTTGCTTGCGGCAGTGGCGTTCAGGCGGTGGCCGAAAAGGCGGCCAAGCGGGTCGTGGCCGGCTGTGACACCATCTTCCTCTCCACGCAGGAGCGCATGGGCCAGTTCCTGGAGCGTTGCATCTGCTGTGGCGAGTGCGTGGTGGACCAGTACTTCGGCATCTGCCCCCGCGCCCGCTGCCCCAAGGGGCAGTTGTACGGCCCCTGCGGCGGGTACAATAACGGCAAGTGCGAGGTCAATCCCGACGAAGACTGCGTCTGGGCGCTCATCTACGAGCGCGCCAGGCAACTAGGATACGGGCCGGAGTACTTCGAGAACCTGCAGCCGGAGCCTACGGACTACGAAAAACAAAAGCGCCCTCGCCGCCTGGTCTTTGAGCCGCGCCGCGGCTAGCCTGCCGCCTCCGCTCAAACCGCCTTCTTGGCTGCATTGCCGCGCGCAGCAATGTGGCGCCCCTCTTAGCGGTTCTCGTGCAGGGTCGTCAACATAACCTCGATATTCTGCGGCGGCGTGGGAGCCACCACCTGGTTGGAACATCCGACGATTATGCTCCCCAGTTCCTTGGCTATCTCCAAGGCCGCCATGGTTTCGCGCTTGACATCCTCCACGCTGCCCAGGTGAAGGGTCTCGGAAGAGATGCCTCCTAGCAGCGTCAAGTGCGGATATCTCTCCCGCAGCCGGCGCAGATCCATTCCCGCGCGGATGTCTATCTCGTAATAGGCGTCCACCCCTGCAGCCTCGAACAGGTCATCGGCTACGGGCCAGAGGTTGCCGTCACTGGCGAACATGTGGTAACAGCCATGCCGGTGACATTCCTCGGAAATCAACTGCAGGCCCGGCAGCATCAGCTCGCGAAAGGCACGCGGCGAGTAGATCGGGCCGGTGGTGCCGCAAAAATCGCCCCCGCCATGCAGGTAGGGGATGCCAAGCTGGGCCATGCAGGCTACCTGAGGCAGGCTGTTGCGCGCTGCGGCCATCACGTAGCGCTTGACCAGCTCCGGCTGCAGTGCAATCGCCTCCAGCCACGCCACGTTCCCCGGCGGCAGGGCGCACCATGGCGCATAGCCGTGCACCGCCCGCTGCCGGCCGACCTCCTTGACGGCGGCGGCAAGCTCCGGGTAATCCTCGGGCCGCTGCGGGGCCGGCCCGCTCGCCTCCATCATCTCCACCTCGCGCTGCAGGTCCTCAATAGTCGGCTCCGGGCGCGGGCTGCGATCAATGACCCCGTACAGCTCCAGCTCCGGGTAGTAGCGCATTACCCGCCAGTTGGTGTCATCGCCGTAGTAAAAGGTGTATTCATCGATCCGCCGCGTGGGTTTTTCGGGCATGCGCCAGTAGGTCGCCCGCACGTAGTCAAGGTCGGCGGCCGTGGCGACGGCCAGGGCATCGCGCCGAATGCGCTCCAGGAATTCCGCGTGCGCCTGCTCGCCTTCCCACAACGCGCAGGCCTCGTAATACTGCGGGCAACCGCCTCCCACGATGACCTTGCGCCCCACCACGTAAGAGGCCGCCCGCGATGACCACCCTGCCATGTAGATGGGCACCTTGTCGGTGGGCTGGTGCTCAAAGACCGCTGCCACGCGCTCCTTGGGGAGCATTTACATCCCACCTGCTTCGGGACGGTTGGCCTTGCTTCTGTAGATGGCCTCGGTGACCACCTTGCCTCCCTCCATTGCCCATGCTTCTCCCGCTGTCGGCTGCAAGGGCAGCATCCCGTAGATTCTGGCGGCATCTACCGATGCATACCCGCGCCCCTCAATATCCTCCCGCGTCGCGATATAACCCAGCACCCCGTTGCTGGTGGCCGCTATCATCAAGTGATGGTCGGGCGTGTTGCGGCGAAGAATGCCTCCTAGGCGCGTGAAGGCCTCCGCCGCCAGTCCCACGAAGACGACGTCGCCGCATGCAATGGCCTGCACCTCCGCCTCCCGCGCCTCGGCAAGTGATCCGCGCTCATGCAGCTCCAACATCCTCTGGTGCCACATCACCTCGACGCGCAGCTTGCCGTCATCCGGGGCTTTCTGCAGCTCTGGCTGCAGCCGCCGGAGCCTGTCTCTTAGCTCCTGCGCGCTCGGCATATCGGCTTGCAGGGGTATCATCCGTGAGCACGCACCCAGCGGACCGGGCTGCCACTGCTGCGGCTCCCTCAGAGCCTGCCATATTGCTCGCGCCATGTCCCGCCCGTAGATGAGCAGTGTCTCGGGACTTCCTGAACCGAACTTGTAAGCATTGCTCAATGGATTGACATCCCCGCAGCAACCGTTGAGGTACAGCATCCGCACCCCGTAGGCATTGAACTGGCGGATGACTGCGCCGGGATAGTCCGCGGAGTACTGACGGTTTACTCCCAGGGTCACGGGGTGGCAGGCGTAGGAAGCTACCAGGATCGGCCGAGCGCCGCTGAACTTGATCCATAGCCCCCGGATGTTGGTGTCCAACTCGCCGGCGCCGGTGCGATTGTAGGCAAAGCCGTCGGGGAAGGGCCTGGTGAACCGGTATAGCCCGCGGGCAGGCCGCAAGTCGTCCAAGGCCTCGCCGATGACCCCCAGCAGCTTTTCACGAAGCGCGGAAAGGAAGGCCGGCGTGGGCGTGCCGCACCCCAGCAGCGGCCTTGTCGCCGGTCCGGAGTGAGTGTGCGTGCAGTGCAGCAACAGGTGGCTGGGCGGCAGAGCGAAGCGCTCCTGGGCCTGGTTGCGCACCTGCATTACGAAAGGCTTGTCCAGGCACAACAGGTCCAGTTGCACGATCACCGCCCGGCACTGTTCATCGCTGAGGGCCAGGGCGCGGGCCAGCAACGGGTCCAACGTGCCCGTGGCGCGCCGGTCCAGGAAATACCCGTAGCCCGTCAGCTCCTCGCCCGGCTGCGGAGTGATGTCAATATCAGCGTAGCCCGCTTGCACTTCAAGCCGCCTCCCAGCCTCTGCCGGCAGTGCCGAAGAATATGGATCCACACCAATGTGCTGTTGACGACCGTGCGTTTCGGACGGTGCCGGGCCGGGGCGCCTGCTGCCCCTCCCGGCACCACCACGTGCCAAGGCGCCAAGCGTCCTTATTCTTGAGCTGCGCCCTTGTCCTTGTCTGCCGCTTCTTCGTGCGCTATCAGGTCCATGTAGTAAACCAGCCGCGGTGTCCAGCGCAGGTGCGCTATGCTGCCGATACCTCCGTCGAACGCTGCCTTCATGGCGCGCATGGCGATTTCGGCGTAGTGCCGTCGG
>JALGVG010000115.1 GCA_029819875.1 Candidatus Zipacnadia bacterium
GGTTATACTGCATCCGGCCGGTGTCCACCAGGTAGCGAAACAACGCCCGCAAGGCGGCCAGCTTGCGGGCGATGCTGGAGCGTGAGTATTGCGATTGCGTCAGGTGCACCAGGTATCGCCGAATGACGGGATAGTCCACCGCGGTCCAGTCGTAGGCGCGCTTTTCACCCCATAAGTACGCCAGGTAGTCGCAAAACTGCGCGATGTCAGCGGCGTATTCCGCCACCGTGCGCGGCGAAAGCATCCGCACCTCGGAAAGGTACCTGGTGAAATCATCAACTTGGTTCGCAGGCATGGGTGGCTACCACTGCTATGTTCTTGGCTTCGATGAATGCTGCCAGCGTTTTAAGCCCTCGCTTGCTGTACAGTGCCTTCCGCTCGCGCTTGGGGATCTTCCGACCGCCGCTGTCGAGGGGCGGGAGCAATCCGAAATTGGCGTTCATCGGCTGGAAGTTGTCTGCGTCGGCGGTAGTAATGTAATACATCAGCGCGCCCAGCATCGTCTCGCGCGGGAATACCAACAGTTGCTCGCCCCGCAACAAGCGCACGGCATTGACTCCCGCCAGCCATCCCGAGGCGGTCGACTCCACGTAGCCCTCCACGCCGGTAAGTTGGCCGGCCAGGAACAGATCGTCGCGGCCCCGCAGTTGGTTCGTCGGCGCCAACAGGCTGGGCGCATTGACGTATGTATTGCGGTGCACCGCCCCGTAGCGCAGAAATTCAGCCCGCTCCAGGCCCGGTATCATGCGGAACACCCGCCTCTGCTCGCCCCATGTCAACGAGGTCTGGAAGCCCACCAGGTTGTACATCGTCAGCTCCTGGTTCTCAGGCCGCAGTTGCACCACCGCATACGGCATCTCCCCCGTTCGCGGGTCCACAAGCCCCACGGGCTTCAGCGGCCCGTGCGCCATCGTCTCCTTGCCGCGCCTGGCGATTATCTCTATCGGCAAGCAACCCTCAAACAACTCGTTCGGGTCATAGTCAGCGTGCAACGTCTGTTCGGCGCTGATGAGCGCCTCGTAGAACGCCTCGTATTCCTCCTCGGTCATCGGACAGTTGATGTAGGCGGCATCCCCCTTGTCGTACCGCGAGGCGACGAACACCTTGTCCCGGTTGATCGAATCAGCATCTACAATCGGTGAAATGGCATCGTAAAAGAACATATACTCCGAGCCGGTGATGCGAAACAATGCACGCGCCAACGGCTGGCTGGTCAACGGTCCGCTGGCGATGATCGCCGGCCCGCTGTCAGGTATCTGTGTGACCTCCTCGCGCCGCAACTCGATATTGGGATGCCTGGTCAAGGCCTCCGTCACCCGGCCCGCAAATTGTTCCCGGTCGACGGCCAGCGCTTGCCCGGCAGGCACCGCCGTGGCGTCGGCCGCCTCCATTATCAGGCTCCCTAAGCGCCGCAACTCCTCCTTGAGCATTCCATGCGCCGTTGTCGGGTCGTTGGATTTCAAGGAATTGCTGCACACCAGCTCCGCGCACAAGTCCGTCTTGTGCGCCGCCGTCATCTTCAGCGGCCGCATCTCGTACAATATCACCCGCACGCCGCGCTGGGCTGCCTGCCACGCCGCTTCACTTCCCGCTAATCCAGCACCGACAATTACAATCGTATCGCGCATAACCAACTCCTGTGCTCTCGCCGACTGGTTGCCTTGTTGCGCCTTCCATTCTACCCGCTCCACCGCGGGTGTGTCCTTAGGTACGCGTCCAGGTCCACCCACTCCGTGTCAACTGCCTCGAAGACCACGGGCGCAGGTGGCGGCACCGTGCCTCCGCCGGCTGCATTCCACCACAACAAGCCGGTCAGCTCGAATACCCCGTACCACAGGCCCGCCAATACCACCGCCATCACCACGCCGGCGACCAACCTGCTTGTCCTCCCCGGCCTTGTTGACACCCCTATTCTCCTCGCCTTTTGGTCTGCATCCTCACTGCCCCGCACCGTGGGCATACGAACTTCCTTTGCTTGTGGTGAACCCCGCGCACCTCGCGCATCTGCCTGCCGCACCGTTTGCAAGTCACCTCTTGCCACGCTCCCGGCAAGTTTTGCATCGTAATTGTAGCCACCAGTTCAGCCCCTTGTCAAACAGCGCGGTGCCCCGCCAACTGCCGGCCCCACATCCATCCACTCTTTCTGCTCCCCTACCTTGACTTGGCTCTGTGACCGATAATCGCTAACCCGACTGCCGCACCGACACCGATAACGAGGCTGGCCACTTGCGCCTCCGTCAGCGGCGCAAGCGGCTCGAATACCACGGCGGTCGCCCCCTTGCGCAGGAACTCTATGAAGAACCGATACACGGAGTAAAGCAGCAGGTACATGCCGAACATGTACCCCGTCGGGTGCGGTCGCCGGGCCATTCTGGCAAGAATGACGAATATCACCAGGTTGGTGACCGAAGCATATAGCTGCGTGGGGTGCCGAGGGGTCGGGACACCACCGATGTTGGCGTCCGGAAACACGACGCCCCATGGCAATGCGGTGCGAACCCCGTAACAACAACCGTTCAAGAAGCAGCCGACCCGCGTAATGGCATACCCCAACGGGATGGCGGGCGCCACCAGGTCCGCCAGCCGCCACAAGTTTTTCCGCCGTAGCCGGCAGTACAGCCCGCCGCTGAGCAACGCCCCGCCCACACCACCGTGAAAAGACAGCCCTCCCTCCCACACGCTCAGCACAGAAGCGGGAGCAGCGGCATAAAAGCTCGACCAGTTCAGAGCCACGAACACCACCCGCGCACCCACGATACTTCCCACCAGAACAAACAGTCCCAGGTCAACGATATCGGCTACGCTGAGTTCCTCGCGGGGCACCGTCTGCGCCATCCACCAGATAGCGGCGCCAAAGCCCAGCACCAGCATCGTGCCCCAAGATTTGATTTCCACCGGTGCGATCCGATTGACAATCACGTACACCACGGCCGCTCCTGCCAGCACTGCAATCGTGGTGCCTGCCAGGCGCGGCCCGGTCATGGGCGGGACTTCCTCCCCCAGCACCCGTGCCAACCGCCGCCACACTACCACGCCCACCGCCAATACCACGACAATAACAGGATAGGCATACCACTGCCACGGCCCCAGGGTAATGAGAATCGGCCGCATTCTTTTGCCCTTCTTTGGCTACTTTGTCGTGTCACGCAATGCAGGATCAAATAGCAACGCGTAGATCATCAGTAGCGCGCCCGCGGTGATACCGATATCTGCGACGTTGAAGACCGGCCAGAAGTGGAAGTCAATGAAGTCCGTCACGTAACCGAGCCGGACCCGGTCCAGCAGGTTACCTGCTGCACCGCCCAGTTGCAGCGCTATACCCCATCCCAAGGCCCGGCTCTGCATCGCGGCCCGCCTGCTGAATATCAGCAGAAAAACTACGACCGCAATCGAGATGACGGTCAGCGCTGTCGTGCTGGAGGAAAACGAACCGAATGCCGCCCCGGTGTTGCGCGCATGGGTGAAGCTGACTACAGACCCCAACACGGGCACCGTGGCCCCTCGCGGAAGTGCGCTGTTTATCAGCAGTTTGCTCACTTGGTCCGCGATCAACACAGCCGCCCCCACTATGTACAACCCCCACCAGGCCTTCCGCGGCCGGCCCTGGTGAGTCCCTTCGCCTTCCTCGTCGGGCAGGGGTACAGCGCTGTCTTTCATCGTGGTCCCAAGCGCGCGCGACAGCTAAGGCACATGGTGGCGTAGGGCAGCGCATCCAGCCGCTTCTTGGGAATGTCCTTGCCGCACGCGTCGCACACCCCGTAGGTCCCCTTTTCTATCTTGGCCAAGGCACCGTTGACGAGGTCAAGCATCTCCCTCAGATTCTCACTGGTCGCCATCGCCAGGCTGCGCTCCAGTGTCTCGGCTGCCGCGTCCCCGCCAGGCTCGTCGAAGTCTTCAGTGGCTATGGATGCATCAAACCGCCCGCGGCCGGTGGTCTGCTCCTCCAGGCGCTTGAGTTGCTCCTGGAGTTCCGCTCGTTGCTGCTCCAATATCCGCTTGTACTTTGCGATATCAAGCTTCCGCTTGCGAGCCAATGCCGGGCCCTCCTATCGCGCTTTCCTGAATCTGGATTGCTCTGTTGATTGCGTATATCCAGCGGAAATTATCCGCGCTCACCGTTCGCTCACTCCTGCCGGGCGCGCGGCCATCGCGCCACACGCTCCCGGCAGCGTGCGCAGATCCCCGGATACGGCGGATCGTCCGTTACGGTCGGCGAGTACATCCAGCACCGTGCACACTTGCGCCCCTCCGCCTGGCGCACTTGCACCACAATATCTGCAGCCGCGGCCTCCCCACCCTCCGCCGTATCGTGAACGGCCACCTGCGAGACTATCAACAGGAACGGCAACTGCTCCCCGAACGTCTCCAGGAATTGCTTTGTCTTCGGGCCCACAAACAGCTCCACCGCAGCATCCAGAGGTTGGCGGATGCGACCCTCCTGCTTGGCCTTCTCCAGTTCCCGGTACACTGCCTCGCGCACCGCCAGCAGTTTCTCCCACCGTCCCCCCAGTTCCTGGTCGTCCCACTGTTCGTCCGCCTGCGGCCAGTCCGTCAACTGCACGCTTTCGGCCAGGTCAGGGTCCAGCTTGCGGCAGTGCTGCCAAATCTCCTCGGCCGTAAACGTCAACACCGGCGCCACCATTCGCGTAAGAGCCACCAGCAGCTCCCATAAAGCGGTTTGCGCCGAGCGCCGCGCCGGCGAATCCGGCAGGTCCGTGTACAAGCGGTCCTTCAACACGTCCAGGTAAAATGCGCTCAGTTCCCTGGCGCAGAAGCTGTGCACGTCATGGTAGAATATATGCAGGTCCCAGTTGTCCACGGCCTTCGTGACGCGCCGGATCAGGCGCCCAAGCTGCAGCAGCGCCCAGCGATCCAGTTCCGTCATCTGCTCGACCGGCACGGCATCGCGACGCGGGTCGAAGTCCTGCAGGTTCGCCAGCATGAACCGGATCGTATTCCGTATGCGGCGGTACGAGTCGGCCACCTGCCCTATGATTTCGTCCGTGTACTGCATTGGTCGCCGGAAATCGGCATACGTGAACCACAGGCGCAGGATATCAGCCCCGTACTTGTCCATAATCTCGGGCGGTGCGATGATATTGCCGCGCGACTTGGACATCTTCTGGCCCTCGGCATCCACGAAAAACCGGTGGCCCACCACCAGCTTGAACGGCGCCCTCTCTCCCAGCGCCACCGCGCACCACAGCGAAGTCTGGAACCAGCATTGATACTGGTCATCGCCCTCCAGGTACAAGTCAGCCGGATAGTGCAGGTCCGGGTGGGGACGCAGCGCACAGTAATGGCTCACTCCCGAGTCGAACCATACCGACATGATGTCGGTCTCCTGGCGCAGTTTCCTTCCCCCGCACTGGGGGCACGCCGCGCCGGCAGGCAACAGATCCTCGGCTTCCCGTGCGAACCACACGTCCGCGCCATGCTCAGCCACCAGGTCGCGGATGTGGGCGGTGATCTCCTCCGTGAGGACCGTGGCCCCGCACTCCTCGCAGTGGAACGCCGGAATCGGCACCCCCCATACGCGCTGGCGACTGATGCACCAATCCGGACGGGCCTCCACCATTCCCCGAATCCGCGCCTCTCCCCACTTGGGCTCCCATTCCGCCCGGCTGATTTCCTCCAACGCCCGCTCGCGCAGCTCGCCTATCTTCATGAACCATTGCATGGTCGCACGATAAATGACCGGCTTATGGCAGCGCCAGCAGTGGGGGTACTCGTGCTCGATGGTGCCGCTGGCCAGCAGGGCTCCCGCCCGCTCAAGCATCTCTATGACCTTGTCATTGGCCTGGTCACATACCAACCCCTCAAGCTCCGGGCCGGCTTCAGCGGTAAACCGCCCGTAGTCATCCAGGGGGCTGATGACCTCCAACCCGTAGCGCAGGGCGGTCTGGTAGTCCTCCAGGCCATGGCCGGGCGCAGTGTGCACCGCGCCCGTGCCCTGGTCCATGACAACGTAGTCAGCCAAAACCACCAGCGACTTGCGGCCGTACAGCGGGTGAATCGCCTCCAGGCCTTCGAGGTCTCTGCCCTTGGCGCGGCCCAGCTCCTCCCACTGCTCGATGCCGCATTCCCGCATCACCACATCCACGAGGGCATAGGCCACGATAAGATAGCGCGTCTGGCCGCGCCACAACGCCCGTACCAGCACGTAATCGGCGCCTTCAGCCAGTGCAATACCGGTATTGCCGGGGATCGTCCACGGTGTCGTGGTCCAGATAACGATTTCGACCTTCGCGGTCGGCGGCACCTGGGGATATACCTTGGAAGCACCGGGTAATTCGAATGCCACGTAAATAGCCGGTGACACCTTGGTCCGGTACTCGATCTCGTCCTCGGCAAGCGCCGTGATGCACTCCTCGCTGTGGCACCAATATACCGGCCGCATCCGCCGCTCCACCAGTCCACGGGCGGCGATCTTGCCGAACGCCTCTATCTGGCGGGCCTGGTACTCCTTGGAGAGGGTCAGGTAAGGATGTTGCCAGTCACCGCGCACGCCCAGGCGCTGAAACTGCTCCCGCTGGATGTCCACGTAGTGGAGGGCCAGCTCCCGGCACTTTGCACGCCATTCCAGCACCGAAACGCTGTGCCGGTCGATGCCGTATTCGCGGCGCACCGCCTGCTCGGTGGGCAGGCCCTGCGTGTCCCACCCCGGCACGTACGGGCAATCATATCCGCGCATGGTCTTGTACTTGACCACAATGTCCTTGAGTATCTTGTTCAGTGCCTGGCCGAGGTGGATGTCGCCGTTGGCATACGGCGGCCCGTCATGCAACACGTACTTGGGCGCGCCTGCCCGCCATTGCCGGACCTTCTGGTAAATGTCGATCTCCTGCCACCATTTCAAAATGGCAGGTTCCCTATCGGGCAAGTTTGCCTTCATAGGGAACTGCGTCTTTAACAAGTTCAGCGTATCACGATAGTCCATTTACATTCACGGTTTCGCTGTGAGGGCCCCTGTTGCGTATAGGGAAAGCAGCGTCTTACGACGCTGCTCAAAAAAGTCATTTCAGCCCGTGATGATTGTTGATTGTAGCACGATTGTATCAGCAAACAAAAGCTAAAGTCAGGGGCGCGGCCCCCTCACCTTGGCTTTTCCTTCGGCGGCAGTCCGGCCCCCCTCTCTTCCCCGCTTACCCACCGGCCCGCCAACGCGCTCTGAACCACCACCTGCCCCAGGCACCCTGCGCCCGCACAGAACCAGCCAACTCGACCCACGCCACGCAAGAAGTGCCGGAATTCCGCCACGTCCGCGGGGTGACCCTAGGGTCACCCCTCCGAACATGACTTGTCGTTTACCCGCCTAGTCTTTCGGATAGCAGTTGACTACCGTCTCCGGTGCACCTTCATTGGGGCCGTTGCGGAAGTGTATCTCGTAGCGGATAGGCACGTCCACACCGAATGAAATGCGCGGCGTGGCGATACTGCCTTGGTAGGTGCCGTCGGCGTTGGGCAGGTGGCGGATGCCAGGCACTTTCTTGAGCAGTTCGCCGGTGTCCGCGCGCCGCACCTCGCTCCAGATTACCTGCAACACGCCGGGGGTTGTCTTGATGCTCACCTCGGTGCGGGTGCCGACCTTCTGCCCCTCACGTGGCGCGTACACAATGGGTGGACTGCTTCCACTCACCGCCGGGGCGGAAGGTGGCTGCTGCGCCGGTGGTGGGGGGCTGCCGGCGCCGGGCAGGGTAATGGTCACGGTCCGCGTGGCGCCGTTCCAGCCTACGTATGCCCCGAATGCTTCAGCCGGGAACCGCACCGGCATGTAAGTGGACCCGCCTATCAACTGGGGTGGTACGTCAAGGGTCACCGCCCGGTCATTGATGTAGGCTGTAGGGCTGTTGATAGTCATGCGCACAATCGTATCCCCGCGCGCGCCGATGGCGGTCTGCGTCGCCGCCTCCCAGGTTACATGCGCCTGCAGGGCCTCGAACACCAGGCGCATGGGCAACAATACCCGCCCGTTGCGTTCC
>JALGVG010000116.1 GCA_029819875.1 Candidatus Zipacnadia bacterium
TAGTGCTCGGCCAGGTGTAATGTCGGGTCGGATGGAGGTGCGGTAAGAGGTTGATGCCGCAGCGTGGGGATACAGCGATGGAAGAAGCAACTGCAGAGCGTGAACAGGTGCGAAGGGAACCGGTGGATGAGTTAGACAGTTGGGTCATAACGGCGTGGGGAAAAGAGGCGAGTCGTCGGTTTGAGGCGCCGGTACAGATAGAGGGTTGGAAGTGCCGGCCATGGGTGGAGGTGCGGCCGCTGACCCACCGGGAGAGCCTGGAACGGGAGAGCATAGGGATAAGAGACGAGTACACGGTGGAAGGCTACTTCGGCGACCGGTGGCGGGTGACGCGGCGATATGACCTGGCAGCGATGCGCGAATATGAATACGAGCACTGCGTTATTGACTACCTGCTGCCGGAGAAGGATGAGGAGGGTCGGATCATAGCGCAGCGCGGTGGGGCTGAGGCCGGCAAGGAGATCAGGCGGCTGCTGGAAAGACTGCCCAAGGGCCTGGGGGAATGGCTTGACGAGTGCATAGACAAGGTGAACCTGCGCACCGCGGGCCAGTCGGCGGCCCTCGAGGAGGTAAAAAAAAGCTGCTGAAGGCGGTGCGAATGCTGGCAGTCGAGGGGGTAGTGGACGTGGGCAGGCTGCTAATGGAAGAGCAGGCGCCGTACGAGGAAGCAAGGATCAGGGAAGGCGTAGACTTTGTGAGCCAAGAGGGTGCAAGATGGCGGCCCGGTACTCCCGTGCTTGAGCGGCGGATTGACGGGGCATGCCTGAGGCTTGTATGCACTATCCTGGAAGAGATAAGCCTGCTGGCGCACACGGGACAATTGCCCGGCGGTGTACCGTGGAGTGAACAGCCTGCGTGGCGGGTGAAGCTGTGGGAACACGTGTGGGAGATATTGCGAAGTGAAGATCTGCTACAATAGCGCGGAGAAGGCTTAGGGATGTCGAACGCATTGGTGACTGACGAGCAGATGAAGGTGTTGCGGGGGCTGAAGTCGGCATCGGCACTGCGGCCTGCTCCCCCTGCGGCCCGCTATTACAGCCTGCCGGGCATCAGGGGAACCCGGAGCATAGGGCGCGGCAGGAGCCGGGAGAGGAGCACAAGGCAAGGATTGCGCGGTCCGCTGCCAGGGAGCGTAAACAATGCTGCAAGGCGCGGCAGAGGATGGACGGAGGGGGTGGGCGGCATGGAGGTTGCGTCTTGGGTTGCGAGAGGGGCCGGTGCGGGGAGCGCCGTGGGGCCGGAGCCGTGGCAGTTGGCGGGGCAGCGGCCTGCGGCGGTGATGGAAGGTGGGGGAGGCATTGCGCCGGCAAGTGCACGGCGAGCCGAGGGGCCGGTTACAGCGAGAGCGAGGACAGGGGGATGGAGTGCGACAGAGGTGCGGCGCGCGCGCAGGCTGCAGGCAGACGGCGGCAGGCCGGGGGGGCCTGATATTGCGAGCGGCGTGCGCCGGGCGATGGTGGAAGGGCTTGGCGGCGAGCGGTTCAAATTGTACAGGCAAATGTGGATTGATATGAACAGGTAGCGAACGATACAGCCAGCCGGAGAGAGGGCTGAAACGAAAGAGGGCGAGCCTCACCTTGTGGAGGGTGAGGCTCGTTTGCTTAGTGGGTGAACCAGCAAGCGATGGCATTAGCAAATCCGGGACTGGGAGCGCGGTTGGCAGAGCTATTGGGAATAATACGCGAGCGCGAAGTTAATGCTTCAGATAACGGGATGCAACTGGCCCATACGAAGGGGGTGCTGAGCACAGCGGCCGAGGGCCTGTGTACAGCGCTGTGGCGGGAGGATGAGGGCCGCAGTGCGCTGGACTACGACGACGAGGGGCGCACGGTCGGTGAGAACTTGCTGAAGCGGCGCGTGGTGTACCTGGCCAACGGGTTGTTCAGATTGCTGAACGATGTGCCTGTGCGAGAGTATCCCGAGGCAACCGAACTGGGAGAACTGGTAGAGGCGCTGTGTACAGACGAGGACAGATCATGGCAGCCGCAGATGGTGAAGTTAGGGAAGGACGAAGGCGTCACCGTTGAATGCCGCAGGACCTCGGCCGGGGTTGCCGTTTTCGACCTGGCGGAGGGCCAGGTGGAAGCGAACGTGTACAAGGCGAGGGATCCGGATGTGGTGCTTGGCGGGGTAGCGGTGTACCTGGTGCAACGGCTGGATACGGAGGGGCAGCTTGTTGAAGAATACGTGGTGATGGTTGACGACGAGTACTGGGGGAGGCGGATACAGCCGGAGGCGTTCCAGGAGGCGCCATTTGCAGAGACGTTCGTCATGGGGTATCGGCTCCGGGGACAGATACTGCATGACGGCGTACCGCAAGAGGGTGCCAACGTAAGTTTCGAGGTGGTGCTGGACACTGCAGCGGACGGCGAGGTGATCGTATGGGACAGCGAGGAATACAATGAGCTTGTCTACTCGCCGAGCTTGGAGACATACGTAGAGGGTCCGACGGTGCTGACGCCGGTTCGGACCGGGACGGACGGATGGTGCGAGTATATTGTGCCGCGCGGGGACGGGGCGATCTACCAGCGGCCCGATGACAGGCGTGATGATACGGAGCAGACACGGCTGGAACCGTTGACGCGAAGCGTGGCTGAGGTCAGGCTGGTGTACAGGGGCCGAAAGGCGGTGGTTGCGGAGGGTAGCCCGGCCGTCATCAATATCTGCAGCGGGAAGCTGAACATCACAGGCACGCCGGGTGCGTGGGTGCGAGTGGGGCCGCTGGATGACGCAGGCGAGCTGTACCAGGTACCGCCGTCAGGGCAGTTGGAGTTGAGCGGGCTGGTGCAGGGCGAGTACTCGATAGTGCAATTCAAACGAACGGCCGGTGGGGCGTGGGATGCGGAATGGGGTTGTCCGCGAGTAATCGCGGAGGTGAAGATGGGAGAGACGGCCTCGGTTGACCTTCCGCCGATGGAGCATTACGAGGGGTTGAACCGGGTGTGCGGTCGGGTGTACGAACGGCCCGGCGTTCCTGCAGTTGGCATCGAGGTCGTAGTAATTGACATGGAGATGGCTGAACTGGTCGGCGTGGCGGCCGTGACAGACGAGGATGGCTTTTGGAGCGTGACGATACCGCCCGAGGGGTTGGGGGGCGAACTCTATATCCATAACCTGCAGTGGGGAAGCCTGCCGGTGCTGGGTATGCCGTATTCGGATGTAGTGCTGGGGGCACGGGCATGTTCGGCGTGGCAGGAGATGTTCAAGCCGCAAGCATGGCGCAAAGGGAGCCTGGGTCACAGCAACTTCCAATACGTGCCGTGGGCGATACGAGTAACAGACTTGGAAGCAGAGGAGGAATTTGCCACCACGGAGGCGGCATACGGCGGGTGGGTGACGGTGGAGCCGTTACCGGCCTATGCATACGTGGGGGACATCGGGGACTTGCTGATAAACGGGCCGCGGCTGCGTCACTACCGGATTATGTGCGGCGATGAGGTGGTTGATCCCGACTTCACGGTTCGTTTCCAGCCATTTGAGGGTGCAGACACCATTCCGGGGCGGTACCGGGCTGCGGCGTACCAACCGGAGAAGAAGATACTGATGGGTTCGAAGATACACGGCAACGTGGTGAGGGGGCGATGGGAAAGGATCGGGGTTGAACTGCCGGAGGCGGCGAGGGTAGGGCTGGAGTATGGCGCTCACCAGCCGTACGCGGAGTGTCGGATAGTGGGGTTGGAAAGCGGCAAGTGGTCGGGGGTTGGGGACTGGCTATGCCCGTACTGCGGAGGGCCGGCGGAGCGAGACCCCGGGGCGGAGGTGCCGCGGGGTTTTTGCAGGCAATGTGCCGAGATCTTCGGATACGGGAAGGCGATGGACTGCCGCAGCTATTTTCGCAGTCCGACGATGCCGGCAGGAGAAGGCAGGCGGAGCGGGCTGAGAGTGGTAACCAGGGAGCGGGGGCAGGAAGTAAGTCGCGAAGTGAAGTACCACTGGCGACCGGAGCTGTATGACGAGACAGAGTTTTTCCTGACCCAAGACGGCCCCGGTCAGCCGACAAATGCCCCGCGGTGGGTGGCGAGACATGTGGACGAGGTGGATGACGGAAGGGGCTTTGGGCAGTTTGACGGGGACTTGGAGGCACCATACATTCCCGGGCACGAGATGTCATATTTCGAGGCGCTGCCGTTCATAGACCGGAGCCTGGGGCTGGCGCAACTGAAGCTGGTATTTGCAGCCGGCTACACGGTGCCGCAAGATTTCGTGGTGGAGATAGATTGTATTCGGGGAGACGCGGAGATAGAAACGGTAACGGTGGCGGTGAAGGCCGGGCTAAAAGGGCCAACTGAGGAGAACCCGTTTGGGGACGTGGTTCCGGTAGTTGAGGTGGACAAGCTGACAGCGGAACAAATGAGCGAGCCGTACCAGGGTGCGGGGTTGTACCGCGGTGTTGCCGATATCAGGCTGGTGGAGCCTGCGACAGCGGAGGGGTGCAAGTTCACGGTAGTGGGAGATGCACCGTTCCTGCAATCCTCAGAGGGAGTAATGCTCAAGGAATGCGCATCAACGCCGGTGGCGATTCAACTGGGCAATATATGGGGGCAGCCGCATGTATTCGAGGACGGCGTCGGGCAGCTATTCATGTTCTTTGTGCGGGATGGTGATATATGGTTCAGCAAGCGCGCGGGGTTGGCAGCCGGCTGGCAGACGCCAAGGCGGGTGACATCAGACGCAAGCAGCGCATATCCGTGGGCGGACAAGGACGGCAGCGGACGGTTAATCCTGGTGCGGCAGCGGGGTTCCAGGACGGTGGTGGCGTGGTCAAGAGACGACGGGGATGCCTGGGAGGAGGTATGAAAAGCGATGGCCGCCGAACTGGTTTTTCCGATAGCGTTCGAGCACAATGGACTTTTGTTCGTGGTAGGTTACCGTGACGGCCGACAATACATTCGACGGAGTGCGGATGGAGGAGTAACGTGGTTGAAGTTCCCTGACGGAAGTGTAGAGAAGCCGGTGGGGGAGGGATCGGATCCGCAGCGAGCGGCGTTCGTTAAGACAGACACGCAGGGTTGCAGGCTGGTGGTGGGGATTGCGCGATGGCCGAACATTGAAATCTACATATCGCCTGATGATGGAGTGACGTGGGAATACGAGGGTTCGATTCAGGCAGATAGTTAAGAGGTAAGGGAATGGCTGAGAGAGTATTGCCGGTGGCACAAGTGAGGCTGTACGAGCCGGGGCAAGAGTTTCAAGCCAAGTATGACGGCTTCGCCCAGCGCGACATTGTTGCCGAACTGTTTGCGGAGGGGAAAGTTGCGGTCAACACGGTAGACCGCAGGGCGAGTGGCTTGCCGCAACCCGGTGATTACAGGGCGCAGATTACGGCGGCGATGGCGTTGAGTGACCCGCGGTTGAATTGCGTGGTGGCGCGGCCGTTTCTGGACACGTCGCAGGCGATCGGGCAGGGTCATTTCACGCTGGTCGGCGGGTACTGGACGGCATTGGAAGGGCTTGGGTTGGAGCGGGAGGTGAAGCTGTACCAATACGACGGCCGGCCGGGGCAGACGACTGGAGCGATAAGCAAGTTCACGCTGCCTGCAGACCCGGTGATCTGCCTTTCGCTGTATCGGGCGGAGCCGGGTCCGGAGCAGGATTGGGAGGCATCGCCGCCGTACACGGAGATTCATTTCGGGATATCGGAGCGGGACGAGTGGGCATTGGCGCTGCCGTATGGAAGCCCGATGTTTCTGCTACGGCGGTACGGAGACAAGTGGCAAAAGGTACAAGAGTCCGAGCACAGCGTGGTGGTGCCCACCCTGGAGGGGTTTGCCAAGGGCCAGAGGATGTTGCTGTGGCTGGCAGTGTGGCGGCAGAAGCTGGTGATTTCGACGGACGGGTTTGCCAGCGACATGTGGATTTACGAGCTGCCCGGTGAAGCGGTAAGGATCCCGAGAGGGAAAATAAGCCTGTGGCATAATGCAGGCCAGTGGATGTTTTCGGTGATACCGATCAAGATGGTGCCGGCAGTGCTGATGAGCGAGCCGATAGAAGCAGGGTACGACACGCACGACAGCTCAGGGGAGCTTATCCTCAATTATCGGCACCGGCCGGTTGTAAGCGACGAGGGGATTGTGCTGGCCGAGTGCGAGGTGACGGATGATACGAGCGAGCGGGCGGAGCTGGCAGTGACGCAGCGGTCATGGAAGGCGGTTATCAGCCCATACACGCACTACGAGCCGGATGTTGGGACAGACCCGGAGACGGGGGAGAGCGTAAGTTTTTCCACTGACGTATCGCCGGAGCTATACAGTGTTCAGATCGGGCAGTTTGCCGAGGTGGAGGCAGTGGGGCCAGTGGAATATGCCGATGCCTCGGAGACGGTGAAGCTGGTAACCGGAGATCACCCGCAGCACCTGCACGGGGTGGCATATGACCTGAGGTTGGACAACCAGGATGGCCGGTATGCAGGACTTCGCGAATACCAACGGATTGAGGTGGAGCTGGGGTGGCAGATGTCGGACAACAGCACCATCACCACGCCGGTGTTCAGTGGGTACGTGGTGGAGCCGGTGGCGTATGTCGAGTCGGGGGGGCGATCGGAGGTGGAGCTGTCGTCATTGGACGGGGTGATACGGCTTCGTGATGAGAAGTGCGACGGGCGGGTGCCGGCGTTCGACAATTGGCCGGTGAAGACGGCTTTCGAGTGGGTGCTTGACCGCTGCGGGATTCCGCGGGGGGCACAAGACCTGGAGGACACCGGCGCGCGGTTGAGTGCCGGCGAGCCGGAGGAGCCGCTGTGGCTGCCGGAGCCGGGGCGCTCATGGCTCGAGTTCCTGGAGGAGATGGCACAATACGATTACGGGGCGGTGATTTATTTTGATGCGGAGGGTCGGTTTCGGAAGGTGTGCCCGTACTGCCGGCAAAAGCGGACGCCGCAAGATGTATTGCAGCATGACGGGACAGCAGAGGGGGCGTGCAGTTCGGATATAGCGTGGGAGTTATACACGCGGTCGGGGTCGGCTAGTAATGCAGACGAGGAAGGCGAGATACTGGCGATAGCCAAGCCGCGGCTGAGCTTGTCAAGCAGAGATTATGCCAACTACGTGTGCGTGTGCGGAGTAGGGAGGGACGGGCGTCCGCTGCGGTCGACGGTATATGATGCCGCCTCGTTGTATGACAATACGGCAGATCGGTACATAGGGTGGCGGAAGATGGAGGTACGGGCGCTGCGTACAGCGACGACGCAGGCGGAGCTAAACCGGCTGGCACAATCTTTGTTCACGGACCTGTCGCGCAAGCCCGAGTACATACACATAGTAACGCCGCTGTGTGCGGGGATGAGGATCGGCCAGGTTATCAAGGTGCATGGTGCCGAATCCGTAGGAGGCGGGGGACAATTGTACCGCATCAGCGCTGTAAGTCATGAGTTGATAAGGAGGCGGGGCCGGATAGCGACGACAAGCGTAACGGCACGCTGGTTGGGGGAGGCGGAAAACTAGGTGAAGTCGATAGGTTTGGTAATCAGAGAACAAGTTGATCGGCAAACGCGGCCGGGCCAGCCCGGGTCGGCGATTGCAGTGCACCGTTCGCTGCCCGGCGCCTTGTTGTCGGGCAGCAAGAGCACGGTTATCAGCAGATATGACGCACAACTGCAAGAGCAGTTTACTTATGGGCTGTATGGTCGCGGCAGATACGGACGACATCGGTACAGGAGCATCACGTAAGGATTGCACTGAGCAGCTTGCAGTAGAAGCTTGAGCATGGCGGCGCGCTTGGCGCGCCGCCAGCGTTGTAGGGGGAAGTTTACAAATGCCATCACAGACACCCAATTACGGCCTGCCGACAGGCGTTGAAACGGATGATTTCGTGCAACCTGAACATCAAAATCGGGTAGCGGACACGTTGGATCGAGTGGTCGGGATGGTGCTGAAGCGGTTGTTCACCCAAGGGGTGCACGTGGGATGGGCGCTGCAAAC
>JALGVG010000117.1 GCA_029819875.1 Candidatus Zipacnadia bacterium
AAATCTCAGTCCCCAGGGTAGCCGTGCGCCCCAAGGGCTTCACCGATATTGTCCCGCCACCGGTTGTTAACCGCGTTGTGGCTGTCAACACCCAGGTGTCGCAGGCTGCCATCCAGGAGGCCCTTACCGAGCCGCCCCTGCTCTCCGGTACCGACACCGTGCTGCTGGCTACGCAAACGTCCGGCGCCTTTGCCGTTACCGAGGATGGCCAGCAATACGAGTTGCAGTTCTCGATCATCCCTCTGGCGGCAAGCGGCCGGAACGTAACGGTGCTGGTGCAGCTCCCTGAGCCTCGCTTCACATCCGGCCCGAACGGCGAGAACACGCTGCAGGTTGTCTACCACCCGGTCCAGTACACGGCTCCTGCCGGCCGCACGGTGGCCTTGGGCCTCACATCAACGTCGGAAAGTCCCACTCCCACCTACGTGTATCTGGTCACCGTCTGGCCGGTGCAGAACACCCGTTAATATACAACCTCGCCTGCAGTAACTTGTGCCGCCGCGTACAGCCCGCGTGCCGACCCGCGTCATGTGACCCATCCCAGTCCCTTGGCGACTGCACACACCACCGCCCAGAACGCCTGACCGCCGACGTCGCCGATCAGCAGCCCCAGGAATATCGGCCGCAGGGTGAAGTACATGCGCTCGCCGCCGTAGCGGCTGACCGCCGTCTTCACGGCCCAGCCGGTCAACAGGCCCGGCCATGTCACCCGCGCCGTGTAGCCCGACGCCAGCAGGAACCCCAAGGGATGGAACGGCCACCACGGGAACGCGCGGTGACAGCTCATCAGTATCCACATCGCAAGCAGTCCGAACAGCACCCCGACCCGCCCGGCCAGCGGCGCGCCCGCGATATTGGCCATCTTGCCCGCGATCTGGTTGTAGATTTGCACGTCTATGTACATGAAGTACCACTTCGGGCTCATCATCAGGCCGCCGTACTGGTAAGCCATGCGGATGTAAAAGAACGAGTAAGCGACCAGTCCCACCACTCCCGCCGCCAGCAGCCCGCTGATGTAGTTGCCACTCTTCCAGCGCAATACGTTGCCGATCTTGTGGCTCTGAAGCACCATGGGAAAGAACGTGCTCTGCTCTGCATACCAGATGACACGCTCTTGCAGGTTAATGCTGGGTATGTTCGCCGGCCCCAGTCCCTTGGTCCCCACCGCCGCCTCCAGCAGTCCGGTCGGCGAAATCCACATCGTCGCATGTTGCATCCCCAACACCGCCACGATCCGCGACACGCAAAGCTGGAAGAGGATTACCAGCCCGATGAATACAATCGCCACCCACCAGTCCAGGCCGGCCGCGTGCGACCATGCTATCAGCCCCGCCGTCCCCGCAACAGCCCCCAGCAGCAGCCACCGGTCCGGGTGCGGGTTGGCGGACGGACGCCCGCTGATGTCTCCCCACAGGTCCTGCCACATCTGCCGAATGTCCAGCCGCGCGGCGTAGAAGAGGAAAAAGGCGAAGATAAGCAATCCGCCTGTCGATTGCCGAACAATGAACGTATGGGGATACCACTCCCCCCCGGTCGCCCCCAGCGATGCGAACACCACCATCTGCAGCAGCGACGCGAAATAGAAAAACACCGTTCCGATGCTTATCTGCGCCGGAATCAGGTAGGCAATCCCCAGCACCAACCACTGGAACCGAAACATGATGTGCCCTTGGACGATATTCCACGGCGCCCCTGTGAAGATGTGGCCAAGCTGTATATCCTTGAATCCCAGGTCAGGAAAGCCCTTTACCAGGAACGCCAGCGCTATCAGCGCGCAGTGTATGAACGGGATGGAAAAGCCCAGCCACATCAGTTTTTCGCGGAAAATGCCGCGGGCGGTGTCCCACGCACTCGGCCCGCCTCCGACCGCCAGCGCCAGTTCCGCGAACGGGAACGTGATGTGCTCCTGCTCGAACCACCGCCGCCGGAACATTCCCGTCACGCACACGGCCGTAAAATACAGCATCGTCAGCATCCCCAACCACGCCGCCATCGGTCCCAGCCACATGTTCCACGGAACGATGGGTGCCCCACTCGGCGTCCCCTCGAACAAGTACCGGACCAGCCGCTCCTGCCCCGGCTCACCGCCTACCAACATCCAACTGGGTAGGTGCGGCAATATCAACTTCACCCACGGCGCATGTCCCCCCTGGGCATAGAACGGAACCGCGGCGATACTCGGAACGTACCACAGCATTCCCTGTGTGCACAAAGTCAGCGTGGACAGCACCATGGCATACGACATCAAGGCGTCGTTGACCCCGTAGCCCCGGCGCCGCAGCAGCTTGTTCACCGCTGGTCCGAATATGCGTGCCAGGACCACCAGTACCAAGAACGGTGCCGTCGGTACCTGCCCCCAGGCGAACGCCCCTCCCATGCTCACAACCCCGGTCTTGACTATGAAAGTCACGTACGGGACCAACCACCCCAGCAGGATGATAAGGCCCAGACCCACTACTATGCTCCGTGCCCGCGGCCCTCCAGCCTCCTTGGCATCCACTGCTATCTGTTGCTCGGCTATCTCGATCACTCTCCTGACATCACAAGCAACTTGCTGTTGTCTGCCCCCCGGAGGATACCAAATGCCCAAATCTATCGCTTTCTCACAAGCTCAACACCCGGTCCAACCACAGCTCGCATGCCCTCTGCCCGTCCACTTGCAGGCAGACATCGTGCGGCCCTCGTCCCTCGCCCTCGGCCGGGGTGAATATGGTGTACCCGTACGTCTGGGCGCCCGCCAGCTCCACGCTCACCCTGCCGTTCTTGGTTCCTACGATATCCGGCTCAATCAGCGTCTCCACCGCCAGCACGTCGTGAAGCGTCGGCAAGCCGTGGCCCCATGCCTCCGTGGCCGCGACCAGGTTCCGGGCCACCTGCTGCCCGCTGGCCGCCAGCCGATCGAGGTGCGATTGACTTAACCGGCACTTCGTTGTCACGTCAAGGCCCACTACCGTCATCGGAATCTGGCTGTTGAACACGATCGCTGCCGCCACCGGGTCACAGCGGATGTTCCACTCCGAGATCTGCCGGTCGAAGCAGCCGCACATTGAAACGATGCGTGGTATCTTGGTCGGTAGACGCGGCTCCATCATCAGCGCCATCGCCAGGTTCGTCATGCCCCCGATCGTTATCGGGATGATGTCCCCGTCTCCCTTCATGATGGTATCCACAATGAAGTTGACCGCATGCAGCGGATGCACCGGTGTCAGCTCTTCCCACGGCAGCGCCGTGCCGTCTTGCGATGGCCTGACGTCGTTAAGCAGTCCCTCGGCTAAGTGGGCAAGGGAATTCTGGTCACCCGGCAGGTCCGCACGCCGGTACGTCACCCGCGGCGACATGCAGCCCCCGCACCCGGCGGCCACCGGTATCTCCTCCCGCCCGGCCAGCTTCAATATCGTCTTCGCCTGCCGGGCGCGGGCAACCGTGTTTTGAAATACCGTGGTTACCCCCACCAGCTCCAACTCCGGCGACGCCAGGATCAAGGCCAGTGCATAGGCATCATCAATATCATCGCCGATATCCGTGTCGAGTATCACCTTCTGCGCCATCGCTTGTCCTCCTTGCCCTCTGCTTGGCTTCAGCCGGTGAGCCGTCAGGCCGTGACCTCCAGCCTCAGCAGCCCCGCCGCCAGCGCCGCGACCTGAAGGTGCAGCCACACGTTGCCGGCCTCCTCGTCTCTGCAGCCTCTCGCCAGCCACAACGCCGTCCACGCTGCCGCCCTGCCCAGTGCCCCTGCCACCGTCAGAGCTCGCAGTGCCGCCTCCGCCGCCCACCCGTAATGCTTGCGGTAGAGGTAAAACTCGCTGTGGTGTGCGGCCAATGCCCGCATCGGCTTTCGTCCCCTGCCCTCCCACGACGCCGCCTCGTGATGCACGATATGCGCCTGCGGCACATACCAGCACTCCAGGCCGGCCCTGGCTAGCCGCATCTGCCAGTCCACGTCCTCGCAATACATGAAGAAGTGCTCATCAAGTGGCCCCACGCGCTCCCACGCCCGGCGCGTTACCATTAGCGCCGCCCCCGACACCCAGCCCACCTTGCGGCACTGCTCGTGGTCCCACCAGGTCATGTCATAGCGGCCGAATCCGCGACTGGCCGCCGCAACCTGCGCCAGGCCCAGCCGCCCGTATACTGCTGTCCACAGGTCCGGAAACTCGTGGCACGAAAGCTGCAGCCGCCCATCCGGGTAGGTCAGCTTCGGCCCCACCGCCCCAACCCGGGGATGCCGGCGCAGGAAGTCCGCCATCACATCCAGTGCCCCGGCCGTGACCTGCGTGTCGGGATTGAGCAGCAGTATCAACTGCCCCCGCGCCTGCTCCACCGCCTGGTTGTTGGCTGCTGCGTATCCCCTGTTGCGCTCGTTGCACAGCAACCTCACCCAGGGGAACTTCTCTGTTACCAGCCGCACCGTGCCGTCCTGGGAGGCATTGTCCACGACGATGACTTCAAACTGCCCGCGCGGCCGGTGCTCCATGATGCTGTCCAGGCAGCGAGGCAGCACAGCACTCGAATTATACGTTACGATGCAGATGGACAATTCCATCGTCGCCCGCTGCCTAGGCCGATCCCCTCTGCCCAATGCCCACCCACAGGGGAAACAGTCTAACCCTTACGCAGTGCAGCACATTGGTAAGGGGCAGGTTATCCCGTCGTCATCCGCATAACTGCGTGCTCCACAGCGGCGTGAAAAGCCCGGTCCCCGACGCCGCGCGCCTCATCCGCCCGGAACACGCACTCTGAGGACTGAAAATTATTCGCCGCCGCTCGGCCGGAGTCCTTTTTTTGCTGCAGCAGAGGTCAAAAATATGCGACGCCTACAGGCACTTCACGCTGGCATCCGGGGGGCCGTACCGTGGTGAAGGGGCGTTGTAGGCGCCGCGAAAACTCTTGTCGGAAAAGGTATCGGCCTTCGCACCAACGAACTTGAACCCGACGGCCGGAACTCGCCGCGTCTTGGCATCTGATGTAGCGTGCCGGTGGTTGCCCGCAATTCCCAATACCTTTGCGAAGGGTGTGGATGCAATGAACGGTCGCAACGGATTAGCCCTGATGTTTTGTGCCGCGATTGCCGTGCTGGGGCTGGTGGGGTGCGGAGGCGGGGGAGAGCTCAGCGGACCGGGCATGTTGTTCGTCACCACTGCGGACGGTGTCGCCATCTTCCATGCCGCCAGCGGTCTTACCGGCGAGGTGGTACCCAACCGCTACCTGGCCGGAGCCAACACCGGCTTCGGGTCGCTTAACCTCTGTTCGAACCATGTTGCATTGCCCGCCAATGACTTGTACCTCGGTGACAGCATAGCCGATGCTGTTTTCATCTTCCGCCCCGCCTCCACGGTTGACGGCAACGTGGCCCCCACCCGCCTGTTGCAAGGTGATGCCGTGCCGTTGGACGATCCTGTGGGCTTGGTGGTAGATACAACCAGGGATATCCTTTACGTCGGCGATTCCAGCAAGAATACAATCTACGTGTGGGATGACGCCTCGACGCTTGATGGCAACGTGGCACCGGATCGCACAATCACCGGCATGACTACCTGCCGCGACTTGGCCCTCGACCGGCACACCAATACCCTGTACGCCTGCCTGGGAGACGAAATACGGGTCTTTGACAATGCCAGCACCCGCGACGGTGCCGCCGCTGCAGACCGGGTTATCGCGGGGGCTGCGACTCAACTTGCCGGCGCCTTTGGCATCGAGCTTGACCGCAACCGCGACCTGCTGTACGTGGCAAACCGCGGCTCCGATAACATCCTGGTGTTCGACAATGCCTCCACCATCAACGGCAATGTGCAACCTTTGCATGTCATTGCCGGGGCCACCACCGACCTCAGTGCCCCCATAGACCTGGCACTGGATGTCGAGCGCGATCACCTCTACGAGGTCAATGACGTTTCCCCCGCACGCCCCAAGGGCATCAGGGTCTGGCACAACGCCAGCAGCGTGGATGGCAATATCCCACCCAATCGTACAATCACCAGTCCCGGCGGGCTGCTGGACGATGCCCGCGCCCTCACTTTCATCAGCGGCTGAGCGTGCCGGCATTGGCCCCCTTGGGGCAGGTATGGACCTTCCCCGTGGTGAAAAAGACAGCACGTGCCGGCCTTACAACATCAACTGGAGGTAGCCTTAAATGAAACTGTCCTGTCAGGAAGGACTTGTGCCCGGAGATTCCTTTGCCGAGAAGATTGCCAACCTGCACAAGTATGGCTTTGAAGGTGTCGAACTCGACGGCGCCTTCGTGCTTGATGATGACGCATGGGCCGAGCGCAAGTCGGTATTGGCCGACAGCCCGGTGCGCCCCAGCTCCTCCTGTGGCGGCCACCCCATGCGCCTCGTCCACCCCGATCCGGCCCAGCGCCGGGCTACCCTCGACGCGCTCAAGAAGATCATGGAACGGGCCGCCGAGGTCGAGCCGGGATGGGGCCCGGTAGTGGTCCCCATTTTCAACCGTGACCCCCGCGTGCCCGACCTTTCGCCCTACATGTCCAGCCACGAGCTGGAAATGGAACTACTGGTTGTGATGCTGCAGGAGCTGGCCGCGCACGGCGAACAATGCGGCGCCGTGGTCTTCCTTGAGCCGCTCAACCGCTATGAGAGCAATTCACTGAAGAACCAGGCCGAGGGCGCACGCATTGTCCGCCGGGTCAACAGCCCCGCCGTGCGCCTGATGTCGGACTTCTTCCACATGAGCATCGAGGAGACCAACATCGCCGAGGCGTTGCGCCAGGTAGCCGACGTCTGCGGCCATTGCCACTTGGCCGACAATACGCGCCTCGAACCCGGCACGGGGATGACCGACTTTGCCGCCGGCTTCGCCGCTCTCAAGCAAGCAGGCTACGATCGCTACCTGGCCTTCGAGTGCGGTCTATCCGGGCCGGCCGAAGAGGTCCTTCCGCGCTCCGTGGCCTACCTGCGGGAATGCATGGCCGCCGGCTAGTGGAAAGCTTTATGTATGACCGACCAGGAAACCCTCCAAGGTACCGTCGAACATATCACATTCTTTAACCCCGACAGCGGGTGGACGGTTGCCCGCCTGCGCGTTGCCGACCAGCCTGCCGCCGTTTCCGTCGTCGGCACCACTGCCGGCCTGGTTGTCGGCCAGCAGCTCATCCTCCACGGCCATTGGGAACACCATAGCCGCTGGGGCCGCCAGTTCCGCTTCCTGGACTATGAGCCCGTCCGTCCCACCACGACCGAGGCGCTAGCCGACTACTTAGGCAGCGGCTTCATCAAGGGCATTCGCCGCAAGTTGGCCGCCCGCATAGTCGCGCACTTTGGCCCCCAGACGCTTGACATCCTCGACAACCATCCTGAACGCCTCGTCGAGGTCCCCGGCATCGGTAGCTCCCTGGCTGCGCGCATTTCCCAGGCCTGGCGCGAGCACCGCCAGGTTCACAACGTGATGATGTTCCTGCGCCGCTATGGCATCTCCGGCGCCCTGGCAGCGCGCATCTACCAGCGCTACGGCGGCCAGACCATCGAGGTGGTGGAAAGCGACCCCTACCGACTTGCCCGCGAGGTGCGCGGCATCGGCTTTCTTACTGCTGACCGCATCGGCCGCCAGGTGGGCTTCCGCACCGATGACCCCTCCCGCCTGCAGGCCGGCCTGCTGTATGTGCTCCAACAAGCAGCCTCCGACGGCCATCTGTTCATGCCCCGCCCCCAGCTCCTGCAGTCGGCCGCCAACCTGCTGGAAGTCGCCGGCGAACCGCTGGAAATCGCCCTCGACAGCCTCGTCGAGATGATGGTCGTTGTGGTGGAAGACGACCGGTTTGTCTGGCTGCCGGAAATGCTGGGGGCGGAATGTGAAATCGCCAGGCGGCTGGCCGGCATCCTGCACACTGTACCCGCCTGCGAGCTTGATGACGAGCAAATCCAGCAGTGGCTGGAGCGCAGGGCG
>JALGVG010000118.1 GCA_029819875.1 Candidatus Zipacnadia bacterium
TGACCCACGCGAACGATGCCGATTTTGCGCAAGAAAGACAGTCACCACCAGCACGGCCTAGTGCGCTGGGTAAGCAACTTGTGGCGGGCATTGTTCAACCGACAGCCGTACTGGTTGACATCCACCCCGCGCCAGCGACGCGGAGCGAGGGCCGAGCGTGCGGCGGCCAGGCACTTGCAGCGCCAAGGCTACAAGATCCTGGCGACCAACATAATGACCCGGTACGGGGAGATTGACTTCCTGGCCCGCGACGGCGATTTCCTGTGTTTCATCGAGGTGCGCTCCATCACCGAGGGACAGGAGGGTTTCCCGCGGCCCTCGCTGCCCCGGGACAAGGAGTGCCGTTTGACAGCGGCCATGGATGCCATTGTCAAACAGCGCGGCTGGCAGCATCGCAGGCGCCGCGCCGACTTCGTGGAAGTGTATTTCAACCGCGCCGGCAAGCCGGTGCGCCTGGAGGTCTACAAGGCGGCCATCAAGTAGTTTCCCTCCCCGCACAGCCTTTTACATCGGCCGGTATTGTGATATAATGTGGCTTGAGGGAAGCAAGATGGCCAGCCAGTCCTCAATTCTGTGTAGTTGTGGCCATCGCATCACACGGCAAGCCGTGCTGCAACAAGGTTATGTGATGATGCGGTGGAGGCCCGTGTTCGTGTACTTGCAGTATCACTGCCCCCGATGCAACACGACCGCCGAGCGTCTCATAGACTATGACAAGTGGGACCCTGCGATGTTGGAAACGGACGAGGAGAGGCGGAATGCCGGGGAGGGACAGCCGGCCACGCGCATCACGGTCGTGGAGATAGCCGAGTTCAGCAGGCGCCTGCAACGTATAACGCACCGCGACTTCGAGGCGCTGCGCTGCGAGTAACGAAGCAAAAGCCGAACAAAGCGCCCACCCCGTGCGCAGGGGCTGGGTGCTTTTTTGCCGGTGGAGCGGCGAGGGCGAAAGTCACGGCGTTCCCGGAGGACCGCCGTAGAAGCTTTCCTCGCAGGGGCCGGGGGCGGATTGCAGCAGTGCCATCACGCTGCGCCGCAGCCGCTTGTCGGGTATCACAACGTGAGCTTGCTTGCGCTGCTTGACCAGCCATTCTTTGCGCGTCGCATTCAACTTCTCCCGCACCACGCGCCTGCGAATTTCATCGCGCACTTCCTCGAAGGGGCGAACCCCGGCGGGACGCCGGTCCTCTACCCTGATAACGGCCCAGCCGTCAGGCACCTTGATAATATCGCTGGTCTCGCCCTTGCGGAGCGCAAAGGCCACGTCGGTGATCGCCGCCACGTAGTCGTCGCGCTCGATCCAGCCGGCGTCTCCTCCCTTGTCCTTGGTGCTGGGATCCTCCGAGACGCTGCGCGCCAGCCCGGCAAAGTCGCCGCCGGCATCGAGCATCTGCTTGAATGCTTCGGCGTTCTGGCGGGTGCTGCCCAGGTACAGGCGCATGCGCACCTGGTCACCATGTTTGAATTCGTCCAAATGCTTGTTGTAGTAGTCCCGCAATTGCTCATCGGTGACTTGGATTTCGCGCCTGACGAGGCTGTCCCACAGCGCCGCCAGCTCCATCTCGGCACGGTAGTCGGCCACTGTCCTTCCACGCCTTTTCAGAACCAGTTCGAGGTCTGCAACCGAGCCGGCGCGGGCGGCAGCCTGGGTCATCTTCAGCTCAACCTGCTCCTTGGTGGCCTCAATCCCCGCCTGCCGGGCAGCCCGCCGGATCACGGCCTCGTCAATAATGCGAACCAGCAGCAACGGCCCGGCGCGATGGATCAGCTCATCTTCAAACTGTCGCCGAGTGATCACCGAGTTTCCGACCGTCGCCACAATATCGCTGCGCGACCCCGCCGCCTGGCTCCATACCATCCCCCAGGCAGCCAGCAGGCCGGCAGCGGCAAGCACGGTAACCATCAATACAAATCGTCGTTTGCGCATCGGGACATGCTTTGCTGCAATCATTTTCGGTCCGGGCGGAACGAATTCACCTCCCGATTCCCGAAGGCTTGGGAGGCTTGTAGTCAACTAGGTTCGTCATACAGCAGCAAGTTTCTGTGGCCCTTGATCACTGCGTTCAGCAACTCTTCGATGATAGCTTCACTCCAGAAATAGCCGGCAATCTCATCCCGATATTCTACCACAATATACCCGGGGCGGGATAGCAGGCAGCCGCGAAACCGCGGATCTTCGGGCTTGATGCCGCGCAGTAGGATGCGGCAGCCGGCGACCCTTTCCGCCTCCTGCCGCAGGCGCTCGATTGTATCGCACTGCCTGCTGCGGCCGCTCACGCCAACACCTCGTCGGTTACCACGGTATCCGCGTCCTGATACGGAGGGCTGCAGGCACACAATATCACAAGCGGCTCCTCGCTCAGACACAGTGCGCTGTGCTCTGCCCCGGGGCGTATCAGTATCGCATCCCCGGGGCCGACGCGGCGCCGATAGCCGCCGACTGCAATGACACCCTCGCCCGAGAGCACGTAATAGACCTCTTCAGCCGTGGCATGGTAATGGCGCAACGTCTGCTGCCCGGGCTTAATGACGGCGCGGGCCAGGCTCAAGTTTGCAGAGCCTTCCCGCTCGGGGCGGATAAGCTCCTCCACCAGCGACCCGTCCTTCGCCGGCTGCGAAGTAGTCATCTCAACTCACACCCTTGGCGGGTTGACATGCTCCCAGCACGTTGACTACACTGACTACGTACCCCTCCACCCTTGGTGCGGTGTAAGGCCCGATACACTCGTACACTCCCTGCTCCTCCCACTGAGCAAGGCAGTCATATATCAGTTGTACGGCGGCCTGCTCGTCCACCAGGTTTATGGTCTGGGCGCACCAGCCGGTGGGCACCGACCAGAAGGCGCCGTTTTGATATGTCTCAGGCTCCACGGAAACCAGCAGGCGCTGCCAGTACTCGCGGCCGGACAGGTGGCGGACGTGGCCGCGGTAGAAGCATTCGTCCCTGGCCGTAATCAGGAAATCGGCGACCCGGTCTGCTTGCCGCTTGGAGGCCGCCCTGATGACAGATGCATACGCACTGCCCCACAAGTCAATCTGGTTGCAGTCCTCGGAGGCAGCGCGAAACATGCCGAAGCCCTTGTCATAGAACTGCCCTAGTTGTTTGCCGACGCGGTCCGCAGCTTCGTACCACTCCAAGGCCTCGTCATGGTACTCACAGCGCCGCAGCATCTCCGCCAGCATCCGACATGCCTCCCAATACAGCAGGGAGCAGAACAGTACCTTGCCGGTTTTGGCCACGGTGTCGGTGAAGCCGTAGGCGGCGTGGGGGCGGTTCGGATCGATGAACACCAGCGCGTCGTCGCTGAGCTGCACGCTCTCCATGGCGCGATACAACGCCTCCCGGCGCTGCAAGAAGGCCGAGAAGTCAGCGGTGAGCCGGAAATAGGCAAACATCGCCTTGACCAGGAACTGGGCGTTGTCGGTGGGTGGCTTGGGGCCCAAGGGCTGGTCAACCGGTCCCGCCAGGTATATCGCAGTGCCGTCGTCCAGGACGCGATCGGGGACGAGGCCGTCCTCGCGCTGGCGCGCGATGATGTAGTCAACGGCGCCCAGTATCTCGTCGGCAGTCAGCAAGGCGCCGGCGTACTCAGCCATGTAGGCGAAATCGCGTGTCCACATGCCGCTGTAAGCGCCGTGGACATCGGGATAGAAGATGACGGTACCGTCGCCGGCTGTGCGGCGGCAGCCGGCAAGCAGCTCGCCGGCCAGCGCCTCAATGCGCCGGTAGGCTTGTGCGCTTATTCGAACCTTGGGCAGGTACTTCCTCACGGCGAATCTCCTTCCGACACCGGCCGGCAACGGGCGCCAGGAACGCTTTCGCATGCGTGGCAACGGTCGAACACACAAGGTGAAAATTCGACGCGCCGGCATCCCCACCTCCGCTACCACGGCGACCCGGCCGTCGGCGCTGCCAGGCCGACTGGAATAAACACCAAGCACGTCGCCGGCCACGGGGTGAGGGGCTTTACCTGGCGGCTGCAGGCAGACCCTAGAAGTAAGCGAGCGGGTCGGCAAGTTGGCGCCATTGCTCGGTGGTAAACATGGCGAATATCGGCCACACCACGGTGCAGGCGAACACCTGGCCCATGACCAGTCCCACGAAGACGGGAACCAGGCGGTGATACAGCCGTCCCCCGCCCAGGCGCAGGATAATCGCCTTCACCAACCAGACCGCAAAGAACGGCCCCCAGTAGGCGTACCCGTAAGAAGTGGTCATCACAAACCCCAGGGGATGGAAGGGCGAGCGGGGGAACCGGTTGCGGATAACCACCAGCAGCAAGGTGAAACAGAACGCGGCGATGGTGTACCCGTTATGCGCCCAGTTGGGCGCCAGCTTGTTGCCGTCCATGATGTTGCTGACGGCCGAGTATTCAGTGCGGGCCAGCCCGACGTTGAAGCCGCCCTCCGTGGTACCGCCGGCCAGCGAATTGGCGCCCCATTCATGGGCCAGGGACAGCTGCGTGTGCAGCGAAACCACCAACCCCACCAGCATCGCAACCATCAGCAGGCCCGTGATGTAGCGGGTGTCTATGCGGCTTTCTTCACCCATCTTCAGGCTTTCTATCTGGTAGGTCATGGTCTGCGGGTACGAGCCGAAGTGCAGGAAATAGAGGCTGCCCAGCAGCACGAGGTTGGCGTAGTTGCCGCGCGGGGCGAGGGTATCAGAGCCAAGGAAGGCGCGCAATTGCCTGTCAGCCTGCCAGAAGGGCGTGGACCACAGGGCGGCCACTCCGCTCTCGGCGCGCCCCCGCGTGAAGATCGTGGCGAACAGAATAATCAACAAGAAGAAGACAGCAGCCACCCACCACGACATGCCCGCCGCCACGTACCACAGGCACAGGGCCGCAAAGCCGGCAACGCCGCCGAGGAGGGCAAGTCGCGGGGTCAGCGGGTCAGCCCAGGGATGAACGTCGTGGGCCCCTGCAAGCGGCGATCCTGACACGGCAGCCTGCCAGATGCGGGCCAGGTAGCGCCGGGCGGTCCAGGCGTAAACCAGGGCGATGGCCACGAAGGCGCCCGCACTTTGCGCCCAGTAGAAGGGAAAGCCGGGCGGTTCGCGCAGCCCCGTCACCCCATAAAACAGGCGCAGAGGCTTGAAGTAAAACAGGAAGAAAAACCACATGGAAAAGCACATGTCCTGGGGGGCAAAATAGGCTAATCCCGACAGGGCCGGGTTGTAGATGAAGAAGAAGTTGGGCCTTATCGAATTGAGCGGCTTTTCGGTAAGCGGTCGCCCCAGGTCAGTCATCGTCCCCAAGGTAGGGATGTTGGGATTGAGGGCATGCAGCATGATACTCAGAAAATGCAAGAAGGCGATGGCAAAACCCACCCACATGAGGGGCTCGGCCCATATCGAGTGCCGCGGCTGCAGCCGGCCGTGGCCGATGCCGGCAATGTAAAGCGGCACCGTCACCAAGGGGAAGGAGAGATGCTCGTTATCTATCCAGTAGCGGCGTAGGACGGCCACGATGCAAAACAGCGTCACCCACAGAAGCATGAAAAACGCAGTCCATACCCCGATGAAGGGAAGCCAGGGCAGAATGCTGGCCGGCTGGTCGCCGGCTCCCTCGTAATAGAGGCGGACGACCTCGGGATCCTTGGGGGCGAACCAACTGGGAATGTACGTATCGGCGATGGTCGCGTAGTTGTTTTCCGGGGTGGCGAAGTACTGCGGCACCGTGTACGAGGGCATGAAGCGATTGATGCCGTCAAAGCAACTGCTGGCGACCAGCACAAAGCAGAAGATGGCGATGATCTCTTGCTTGCGCAGCTTGAGAACACGCGCCAGGAGCGGCTCGAAGACGACCAGCAGGAACAGCACCAACCAAGGCAGTTGCAGCTCCAACGATACCCCGCCGCGCAACAACTGGCTGGCTGTCTCCTGGCGGATTCCTATGATGCTGACTACCAAAGCGATAAGGAATGCCCGAATGGTGATAGGGGTAAGCAGCGGGCGCTGAGCGTGCTGTTCGATTTCAGTACTACTTGCTGCCATGGTCGCTGGAAATGCCCTCCTTGATTTAGCGGCCACAATCAGCGCCCCGAACTTCCCTGCAACGGCAGTGTGGGTTCGCCCTCAACGGGGCCTGCGGCAAAGACGCGTTCACGGCTTCTTGAAATTGAGGCAGTAGTGATGCATGGTGTTGGAAACCCATGCCTTGCCCATGCCATACGGCGCCAGGCGCTGGTTGTCCTGGCACCATATCTTTTCATCTTTGAGTACCAGGAACCGGCCGACGGCCTTGCCCAAGTCCCAGGCTAGCGGGTACATGGTGCCATTCTTCTTCACGTTCTTGACTATGACGGTCATGTAAGCTCCGCTGCGCAGGGTGTCCGCCACCACGCGGTATATCGACACCAGTTCCTCCAGGAAGTGCCGGTAGTCGGAAATATTGCCCTGGTCATCGGGATCGTCCGAGTAGTAGACATCAAGCCGGCCACTTTCACGACGCTTTCTCTGCCCCTCGTAGCCGCGCCGGCGCAGCATGTCCCAATACGGGGGGCTGGTAATGCAATAATCTATCGGCGGCAGGTCCAACTCACCAAGCAGGCGGGCATCGCAGCAGAACACCCGGGCCGTGGGAACACAGGGCGCGTCCTTTGCCGACCGGCGGGCCTCGGCTTCCACGCGTTGCCGCGCGATTTCAGCATACTTGGGATTGAGTTCGATGCCCACGCTGTGGCGACCTGAGCGCAGCGCGGCAATCAAGGCGCTGCCTGTCCCGCACATCGGGTCAAGTACCAGTTGCCCGCGCTTGGTGAAGAACTCGATGAACTGCTGCACCATGTCCTCGGGAAACTTCGCCGGGTGCACCAGCACCTCTTTTTCACGCGGCGGCGGGTTGTGGACAAACCAGCTCTTCTGGAATTTTATCCATTCAGTGCCTGTCAGGTCATTGAGCTTGTTGTTTTTTATCGGCTTGTTACTGCCCATGCCGGTCACCGGTCACCCTGTTTTGAGCCAGCTCGGCAATCGCACCACGTATTGTGCGCCAGGATGAGGTCGCACACCTCCCGCACGGCACCGCGGCCGCCGGGATGATCGCAGACATAGTCGGCAATCGCGAGCACCTCGGGCACCGCGTCGGCCGGCGCCGCGCCGAAACCGGCCACCTGCAGGGCCGGGATGTCATTGACGTCATCGCCCATATAGACGACTTGGGGCGCCTGCCAGTTGTAGGTATCCATCAGGCGCGCCAGCACCGCGGCCTTGTCCTGCCGGCCCATTTCCACGTGCTCAATGCCCAGCACCCGCGCCCGGGCCTGGACGATAGGCGTGTCATCGCCGGTGACGATAACAACCTGCACACCGGCATCACGCAGGCGGGCTATGCCCATCCCGTCGCGCACATCAAAGCGCTTGAAGGCCTGCCCGTCAGGGCCATAATACAGTCCGCCGTCGGTCATCGTTCCGTCACAGTCCAGCACCAGCGCCTTGACCGGGCCGGGCGGATATCGCTTTTTCATCACTGAATCACCTGCGCATGTCAAACACGAATACCAGCGGAACGCCTTGCAGTTGCTCGGTGAACACGGGCCGGCGCCGCCGTATGAGCCGGCGCGTGACATCGGTGAACTCGGTGGGCTTGTTCTGCGTCACGGCGTAGTCGGCCTTCTGGATATTGGCAGGGCCGGAGACAAGCTTCAAGTCCGGGCGCAGGATCCCCAAGGGGCCATAGGTCGTGCGGAACGTCCCTTCAAGCCCCGGCGGCTCGATCCAGACGATGCTCCCAGGTCTGGCATTGCGATGCAACCAGACAAAGGCTGCCAGGTACGTATCGCCCCAGTAGGTCGGTTCCATCCCCCTGCGCACCGCCCCGGGGAGGTTGCCGATCAGTGCATTGTAGTAGGACATCT
>JALGVG010000008.1 GCA_029819875.1 Candidatus Zipacnadia bacterium
GGGTCATTGACCGTGTAAAACGGCTTTATGTAACCCATGAACAGGGCTTGCCAGTGGTTCATCGGAGAGGCGTAGTACGCGGGGGTGGCGATGACAGGTATCAGGTACCACATCGCCCCGTTGCCGCCGATGGCTACGGTGGCGGCCACTATGCAGTAGATCAGCAGCAACTCGCGCCTCCCCCACCCCACGCGCTTGGCGAACCGGTCCACCAGCGGAGCGACCAGCTGGGTGCCGACGATGAGCAGCACCAATGCCCCGATTGGCAGGTAATTGCGGGTGAAATCCGTCAGTCCGCGGACCAGCAGCAGGTAAGGGGATACAGCGGTAAGCCCAGCAGCGAGCAACAAAGCTGTTACTATCGCCCACGGCTGGACTCGACGTTCAGCAGGACGTACTTGCTGTGAACTGCGCAAACCCGGAAACACTCAGCTAACATAGCAGTTTTTTTCCGCATTTGCAAGATGTATCTTTGCGCGCGGTCGGGGGCCGAATACCCCACACCCGCCCATCGCTTCTGCCCGGCACGCGTTTGACACCATCCCCGGTACTTTGCTATACTGCCGCGCAGGCGGGCAGAGGCCGATCACGCGGAGGGCGGTCCCATTGTTTATCCGGCGCCGGTCGCCCA
Source organism: Candidatus Zipacnadia bacterium (assembly GCA_029819875.1). Classification (GTDB taxonomy): domain Bacteria; phylum Armatimonadota; class Zipacnadia; order Zipacnadales; family Zipacnadaceae; genus JALGVG01. The sequence continues at coordinate 632 of JALGVG010000008.1, forward strand.
GGGGCACAGCCAAAGCCAAAATGCAACAAGCACTGCGGCTGCTGAGGCGCGGCAAGTACGACGAGGCGCGAGCTGTTCTTGGTGAGTTGCAAGCCGCCTTCCCAGACGACGTGGCCGTAGCCCTGAGCCTGGGGGTCGTCTATCACCATCTGGGCCAGTACACCAAGGCCATCGAACAGTTCGACAAAGCAGTGGCATTGGACCCGCAGAACCCCCGGGCATGGCTCAACCTTGCGGCGGCCCATAACGAATTGGGCCACCTGGAGCGCGCCCACGAGGCCCTTCAACGTTTGGCGCAGATAAATCCGGATCACCCCGACCGCCATTACAACCTGGCTATCTTGCACCTTAAACAGGGGCAGACGTTGAAAGCGATGGCGGAACTGGAGCTGGAGCTGGCCGCCCACCCGGGCCATACCCTGGCCCAGCAACTCCTCGAACGCGTCCGCCGCCAAATGATGTGACAGCGGGGAATTGCCATGCCGGAAGAACAAGCCGAGGTAACCAACGCCGAACTTGCTGCCTTCTGCCGGCAGTTCGCCAGCTTGATGCACGCGCGCGTCAACCTGCTGGATATCCTGGAGGCATTGCGCGAACAAAGCGCAAACCCCCTGATGCGTGAGATCGTCGACTCGGTTCGCCAGGATGCCGAGATGGGCCGCACCCTCGCCACCGCCTTCAGCCGCTACCCTTCGGTTTTCTCGCCGTTCTTTATAAGCATGGTTCGGCAGGGCGAACTGGAAGGCGAGCTGGACCGCATATTCAACGACCTAGCCACCCACTACGAAAGCCGCATGGAAGACAGCGTGGATACCGGTCGCTTGGGGGGAGAGCTGTTCGACCTGGAGGCTGCCGCCTCCGCCTTCCAATGGTTGTTCATTTGGACCACCGCCCTGGTCGCCGCCTGCCTGCTGGGTGCCGGCCTGGTGTGGTACGCCACCAAGATAACGGCATTGCCCGGTGAACCGCTGCCCAATGTCTTGTTGCTGACCGGCATCGTCATGTTGCTGGGCGTGATAGTCTTCACCCGTGGTCGGCGGCGCAGGTGAGATGGACTTGCACCGAGGCCGGACGGTTGCAAAGTATCTCAAAAAGAAAGCGGTTGCCTGCAGGCAACCGCTTTTCAGTTTGTACGTTGAGTAGGGGTACGACAAGTTTCTAAATACCGGTTTCCTGTTCGACCGTCGTGGAAGCCACTCCCGGGAGCACTTCCTCACTGCTGCGCAGCGCCGCATCCAATACTTCTACGCACTCCAGCAGCATCTGCTTACCCCACATGTCCTTCTTCAGCTCCTCAATGCTGATCTGGCCGTCCAACAGTCCCTGCGAGAGGGGCTGTATGTACTTGGCCTTCACGATTGTGAGGTGTTCACGGCCTCCGCGCGTGTTGTAACTCTCCTTGTTGAGAGTGCCCACGATCAGGAGGCGATGTCCCTCCTTGATGTTTTCTACGGCCCACCGGCCCAAGTCCTCCCAGACGTCCACGAGGAACAAGTCAGAAACCGGCTCGCCCGTAGTGCGGTAAAACGGCCTGTCCACCTCGAAGCTGAACTCCGCCTTGACTTGCCCAGAGGTCTTGTGACGCAGTGTGGCATCCCGCGTAACGACCCCTGTCAGTGCTACTAGATTCAAATCTGCCACAACACACACCTCCCACGCGCCTGCAGCGCGCCAGTTCGCCCACCGTAGTCAAATGGTGACTGCAAAGTAGGGCTTGTTTTGTGGTTTATTGATACAAACCGCGAGCGACGCCCATAACAACGTCGCTCAAACGTCGGAAATTATAACAAACGAGTTGCGTTTGTCAAGCCTTTATACGGGGTTAGTTCTCCCTGCACAGCCAGAAGCACAGGCAAACTGCTGTTGATAGGCCCCGAGTAATTGTTTTTCACAGCCGGTGCCGGGTGTGCAGGCGAAAGCCGCCTGCTGCACGAACAGTTCTCGTGCAGGCCCAAGCGGGGCAGCCGGACGCCTGCGACAAGCAAGCGGCGACCGCGCAGCCCAGGGGACGGGCCACTTACCTTACTTGCCGCTAGCAGCCAGTGCCGCTCACCGGTTGGCCAGGCAACAGTACAATTGGGAAGTGGTGTCATCGTGTTACAGGTTGCCAATGAGGAACTAGGAATCATGGGCACAGGATCCAACATGCTGCGCACCGGGCTGGTGCACTCCACGGGCACCATATACCTGGGCAGTTACGGGCCCCAGCCGGCGATCCTGTGGAAGTATGACCCCGCCGGGGGCCGGCTCGTCGAGATATGCAGGCCCGGCGAGTACCAACTCGACAGCATGGTCGAAGCTCCCAACGGCAAGGTCTACATCGGCACCGCCTACAGTGGAATCGTCTACGAACTTGACCCGGCTACCGAACAGGTAACAAGCCTCGGTGCGCCGCCGGTTGACTCAACTACCTGGATCTTCACCATGGTCTGCACTCGCGATGGCGAGATATTCGGTGCCCGGGGCGTGGGAATCTTCCACCTGGATTGGCGCACCGGCAGGATGGAAAGCTGCGGGATAGTGCCCGGCAGTCATGCCACACCCGGCCCGGGCGCCAGCAACCCCATCGTGCGCACCCTCGAGGAGCGACCCGACGGCTTGCTGTGGGGAGACACCAACCGCTGGATCTTCCTCCTGGACCCGCGCACCAGGCAGATAACCCCGGTCGCTGACATCGCCGCACTGGACGAGGCTTGTTACGCGGTCGTCCATGCACTAGGCGCGGCGCCGGTCAACGACCTGTATTTCCAGGTTTATTCGCGTTTCAGCGGGCGCAGGCCCAAGCACGGGTTTGGCGTATGCAGGGCAGACAGCGGCGAAGTGGAGCTGTTCGACATCGAGGGCCTCCAGGGGCGATGCTGGGTGGCCGGCTGGTGGAGCCAACAGGGAGAGCCGCGCTGGCTGGTGGCCCAGCACGACGACAAGACCGCCGTCTCCAAGATAGGCGTAGTCGACATCCACCGGCGGCGGGTCGTGGAAGAGTGGGAGGTTGAGGGCCATGAAACCCCGCCGGTACGATTGGCCGGTCCTGGATTGTGGTTCCACTCCACGGCCCGCGGGACGCTGTACCGTGCCGAACCGGCCCAGAAGCGATTAGTGCCCTGTGCCCATAATCCTGTCCCGGTGGAATGTCGCTGCCTGGCCGCCTCCCCGGCAGGCGAGTTGGGTACCGACACCAACGACTGCGGCTTTGTTTTCACCTTCGACCTGCACAGCAAAACATTTACCGACCATGGGCGGGTATGGCTGGATGATCACAGGTGCAATTACGGCCCTGCCGCCTTTGCGGGAGCCGATGGCGGGTATTTCGTGGCAAACCACGGTCAGCCGCTGCCCAAGCTGTGGGTGACTGACCTGCACACCAACTCGCACCGGCAGGCGGGCGAGCCGGCTATCCAACTGGTGCGATCCTCCGACGGGACGGTATGGGGCACCCAAGGAGACAGCCCCAGCACCATGACATTCGAGCCGGCTGTATGCTGGATACCGGCGTGGCATGCCAGGCCCGGGACGCTGTTTCGCTACGTGCCGGGGGCCGAAAAGGTGGAGGAATTCCCCGAGGCCGGGCCGGTCGGGCCCCTGGCGGAATCGCCCGCTGGCAGCGGTGCCCTCATGTTCGGCTCAGGCAACCGGGTGAAACTGTTCGATGTCGAAAGCCGCAAGGTGATCATGGACACCGAGCTGCCCTGCGCAGTGGTGGCAATTGCGGCAGATCTCCCGCGCCAAGTCGCCTACCTGGTGCTGGCCGACGGCCGCATTTACCGCTGTGTGGAGGATAGTTCGGCGGGCAGCGGGCAAGGGCTGCTCATCTCCAAGTGTGCAGAGGGATTCGGGCAGGTCGACCGCGGATGCTTCGTGCTGCCGGCCAGCGGGAGGCTGGTAGGTATCAGCTTGGAGGGCAGCGTAAGCGTGTATGATCCCCGCGACGGGAAGGTGTCAATAGTCCAAGGGCCTTCTCCGCTGCCCGCAGGCCCTGCCGTGGACCCGCAAGAAGACGCCTGGTATTTTGCAGACCGCGTGGTCACAAGGTATTCGCTGGCTGAAGCGTGAGGATTGTGAGCGGGGGGCGGCGATGCGGGCTGCCTGGCGTACGCCCTCAGACAACGAGCGGCACCTCCAGGCACCGGCGCTTGTCAGGGGCGGCCGCGCTCGCTGAGGGCCTGCTGCTTGCGCCGTTCGTATTCGCGCTTGGCAATCGTTTCCCGCTTGTCGTACTTTGTCTTGCCCTTGCACAGCCCCAACTCGACTTTGGCATACCCGGAGGGCGCAAAGTACATGCGCAGAGGGATGAGCGTGTAACCCTTTTCCCGCACGCGCCGGGCCAGGCGGCGAATCTCCTGCTTCTTGAGCAGCAACTTGCGCGAGCGGGTGGGCGGAGGGTTTTGATGCACGGCCGGCTGGTATGGCGAGATGCGCATTCCATGCAGCCATACCTCGCCGTCTTCCACAGTAGCGTATGCCTCGGAAAGGCTGACGTGACGGGCACGCACCGACTTGACCTCCGGCCCCTGCAGAACAATGCCCGCTTCTATGGTATCGTCGATGAAATAGTCATGTCGCGCCCTGCGATTAGTAGCTACTACCGAGCTGCTCATTGTACACGGATAATAATGCAGGCATTACCGCTCGTCAAGCAACAAGGGACTTTATCCGGCCGCAGTGATGGAAGATGTCGCCTTGACAGTGACAGGCGAAGGGCACTATACTCAAAATTCATGGTGTAGACTGTCCTCGCACACAAGCATTAATCCTAAACGGCCTTCACCGTGCGCGGATTGCGCGTACCTGCGGGTGTCAGTGAACAAGCATGGAACAGCCAGCAGGGCCTCGATTTGATGCACGTGACTACTTGCGCATAATCCACAAGCGCATATGGTTCGTGTTTGCCATCAGCGTGGCGGCCGCGCTGCTGGGTGGTGTCATCGCCTACATGGGCGGCAAGCCCCAGTACCGCGCTTATGCTTCGGTGTTGGTCAAGCAGCCTGTGGAAGGGCTGCTGTGGGTGGGGGCCACTCCCCCCGAAAGCCGTCGCCAGACCATCTCCCTGGAAACCCAGGCCCGCATCGCCCAGGGAACCAGGTGTGCAGAGCTGACCTGGAAGCGACTCAAGTCCGCCACCAACCTGGGTATCCGCGTCCCCTCCGTCTCCGAAATCCTCAAGGCCATAAGCGTCACTGTAATCAGGCCCGACGTGTTGCGCATCGAGGCGCGCGCCGACAACAAGCTGCTGGCTATTGCGCTGGCCAACGAAACCGCCAATTCGTTCAAGGAACTCAGCGGGGAGCGACAGCGCAACGAGGTCAAGAGTGCCCGGGAATACCTCGAAGAGCAACTGAAGGCGACAGAGCAGCAGTTGGCCGAGGCGGCGCGCAAGACCAGCGAGTACCAACGCAAGACGGGGCTGCTGGTGCCAGAGGCGGCTATTACGTACATCCAGTCCGCCCTCAACGACTTCCAGACCGAGAAGGCGCGCGCAGAAACCGAGCTGCGGCAGGCGGAAGCGGTGGTGGCGAAGCTGGAGAGGCTGATAGCCAACACGCCGCCGGCTACCGTGGCAAAGGTCCCCGTCCCCAACCCTGTCCGCCAGGCGCTGCTCGAATCGCTGCAAAATGACCAGCTTGCCCTCACGCGCCTGCGCGCCCAGTACACGGACCAGTACCCCGGCATCCAAACGATCCTCGCCCGCATCGAGGAGACAAAGGCACGCATCCAAGAGCTGCCCCCGGTCGTCGAGCAGCCCCAGGTGCAGCCCAACGGCTTCCTGGAGAGCGCCAAGACGCAGCTTGAGAATGAACGCCTGAAAGTAAGCCAACTGCGCGCCCAGATCGCATCCTACGAGCGGGCAATCGAGCAGTTGCACCGCAGGGCTGAAAACCTCGTGGACAAGGAAAGCGAGTTCGCGCGCCGCCAAGACGAGATGGAGCTGGCCCGCGAACGGCACAAGAAGGTGGTCCAGGAGCTGAGCGTCAAGAAGCTCGAAGAGGCCACCACCACCAGCGCCGATGTTGATGTCTTTGACCGTGCCTTGGATGCCGAAGAGGTCGGGCCAAACGTGCCCAAGACAATCATCTACGGGTTCTTCCTGGGGATATTCGCCGGCATCGGCCTGGCATTGGTGCTGGAGGCCCTCGACGATACAATTCGCACCCCGGAAGACATTGCGCGATACACCACCGCCCCCTTCCTGGGCATCGTGCCGCGGACCGATGACGCCACCGCGGAGCCTGTGACAATCACCGGTCCCAAGAGTCCGCCGGCAGAGGCATACCGCACATTGCGTTCCAACATCACCTTTGCACTGGTGGACTCGCCGGCCAGGACGTTCGTCATCACCAGCGCCGGAGCCAGCGAGGGCAAGAGCTCGGTGCTGGCCAACTTGGCCGTGGCCTTTGCACAGGCCGGCCACTCCGTCATCGTGGTGGACAGCGACCTGCGGCGGCCCATCTTGCACCGCTTGTTCGGCAGGGATGCCTCGCGCGGCTTAAGCAACCTGCTGGTGGGGGAAATGAGCATCGAGGAGGTGCTCCAGGATACCGCCATCGCCAATCTGAAGCTGATAGCCAGCGGCCCGCTTCCGCCGAACCCCGCCGAACTGCTCGGCTCAGTGCCCATGGACGGCATCATCGACCGCCTCGCCCAGATGGCGGACATCGTGCTGTTTGATTCGCCGCCGACCATCATGTTGACGGATGCGCTCATCCTCTCATCCAAGGTCGACCGCGTCATACTGGTGGCCGAGGCGGGCCAGGTAACGCGCGATGCGTTCAACGAGGTGGTGCGCCTTATCCGCCATGCGCGCGGCAACATCCTCGGCTGTGTGCTCAACAAGCTGCGCTTGACGGCCAGCGACTACTACTATTACTACTACTATTACTATTACGACTATTCGTCCCGCGAGGAGAAAGAGGCACCCAGGCGCGTGGATGTCGAGCACGCCGCTGCACCACAGCCTGCCGAGGAGGAGGGCGAGGAGCGCATTGAACTGCCCTGGGAACGCCCCGAATGGCTGCCGGAGGAGGAGCAGGAAAGCGGCGCTGAAGCTGAGCGCCAGGCGCCGCCCTCCGAGGCGGGTCAGCCCAGAGAAGGACAGGACTGGGTGAGCCAGGTCCGCGAGCCGGATGTCATAACTGAACCCGAAGAAGCTGAACCGAAGCCCGAGCCGCCGCAAGGCGAACAGCCTCCGAGCGAAGAAGAGCCCCCGCCCTTGCCCTGGGACCGTCCACCACCGCGCGACCAGCAATAGCCGGGTCTTTCGCCGCAAACACCCCTGCACAAGAGGAGACAAGCCGCCCCACGGCGAACCTTGCACCGGTTGGCTGTGGCTGCTGCGAGCACTGCATTAGCTAGGCTGCCGGCGACCGTCGCGCTGATGGCACGCCCCGGCCTACGGCGAAAGGAAAGCTCATGTCATGACTTTCGGGACAGGCGCATACGCCTACGAGGTTATCACGAACTGGGCCAAGCTGCCGGCGGGGTGGCAGTGGGGAGTGATTCCGGCCGTGGCCTGTGATTCGGGCGATCGCATCTACGTCTTCTCCCGCAGCGACCACCCGCTGGTCATCTTCGACAAGGACGGAAACTTCCTCGCATCGTGGGGTGAAGGGCTTTTCGGGTCAGCACACGGCATCTACATTGACCCCGACGATAATGTGTACTGCACTGACGTGAAAAAGCACTGCGTGTTCAAGTTCAGCAGCAGTGGGCGCCTGCTGGCCACCTTCGGTACTGTAGGCCTGCCGGCGCCCCGCCCCGGCGACCCCTTCAACGGGCCGACGGATACGGCGGTTGCGGCGGGCGGCGAGCTATTCGTTTCCGACGGCTACGGCAACGCCCGCATCCACAAGTTCGCGCCGGACGGAAAGCTGCTTCTGTCCTGGGGTGAGCCTGGCGACGGGCCGGGGCAATTCCATCTCCCCCACTGCGTGCGCGTAGATAAGTACGGGCGGGTGTGGGTATGTGATCGGGAGAATAACCGCATCCAGATATTCGACACCAACGGCACGCTCTTGGACACCTGGACCGGGCTGCTGCGCCCCACAGCCCTCCACTTCGACCCGCACAACGACGTCGTCTACATATCACAGCTCACCCAGCAACTCGGCATCTTCACCCTCGAAGGCGAACTGCTTGCCCAGTGGGGCGGAGCACAGCCCAGTGACAGGCCCGGTGAATTCCTCGGCGGACCGCACGGGGTTTGCACCGATTCGGAGGGCAGCCTTTACGTCGCCGAAGCACTTGTCCCCGGCCGTATTCAGAAATTCGTTCCCCGACCGGACTGCTAGCCGTGCAGTCGGCTCCCGGGGCATCGGTGCTGGCCAACACTTATTGAATTCCTTCTCCTCCTTGGCAGGCCAACCGGCCGCAACTGCCGAAATAGCAGCTACGATAGCGGCACCACAACCGCGGATGTGGACATTGACGGGCGCCGAGGCCTGTTACCAAGGCACCGAAGGAGAAAAATCGCATGAAGCTGGCACTGAACGGTTTGATTCTAGGCGGGCAGCCTGACCTGCAAACGCGCCTTGCCATTGCACGCGAGGCCGGTTACGAGGGCCTGGATATCGCCATCGACGAGATCGCTGCCCTTCCCGACCGCCGAGAGCCATTCGACCGCCACGGAGTCGAGCCGGCCTCCTGGGCCTTGCCCATCCCCTGGCAGGACGACAGTGCCACCTTCAATGCAAACCTCGCCACCCTCCGCCGCGCCTGCCAGGCGGCGCAGGCTGCAGGCTGCCTGCAGTGCATGACGTGGCTGCCGCCCACTGTGCCCGGTGACCCTAGCCAGTTCAGGCGCATGGTCGTGGAGCGCTTCCGACAGATTGCCGACGTGATGGCCGACTACGACGTGCGGTTCGGCATCGAGTGGATAGGACCATGGCACACGCGGCAGGAGGGCAACATCTTTATCTACACCATGTCACAAACCCTGGAACTCGTCGGCGAGATAGACAGGCCCAATGTCGGGCTGCTGCTGGATAGCTGGCACTGGTTCATGGCCGGCGGTACGATCGCTGAAATCGAGGCGCTCAAGCCCCAGCAAGTTGTTCACGTCCACTTCGTGGATGCTCCAGACAAGCCCTACGAACAGCAACGTGACAATGAGCGGGAAATCCCCGGTCATGGCATTATTGACCTCGTCGGTTTCGTGAAAGCACTCGACAAGATAGGCTACCGCGGGTTCGGGTCGGTCGAAATATTCGGCGACCGGTTGCCCCAGCTCCCGCCGTTGGAGGCGGCCCGTAAGGTCAAGGCGGCATGCGACGAGGTGATAGCACAGGCCGCCCGCTGATTGCTACCACGGGCAAGCAGTGGCACAACCACCCATACGGAGGACGACTGGACGTGGTGAACGCAATCAAAATCGGTTTCGTGGGCACCGGCTTCATGGGCCAGGCCGTACACCTGCCCAACTTCATGGCCTGCCCGCAGTGCCAAGTCATCGCACTTGCCGACCTTAAGCGCAAACAAGCCGAACTGGTGGCAGAGCACCACCAGATCGCCCGCGTCTACGGCAGCCACGCCGAGCTTGCAGCCGACCCGGATGTCGAGGCTTGCGTGGTGATTGTCAACGAGGCCTTCAATCGGCAAATCGCCTGCGACCTGCTCGCCGCCGGCAAGCATGTATTCATCGAAAAGCCGATGTCCCGCAGCGCTCAGGCGGCACAGGAGATGGTGGAGGCCGCCCGCCAGGCGGGCAAGCTGCTCATGGTGGGGTACATGAAGCGCTACGATGCAGGCGTGCTGGCCGCAAAAAGACTGCTCGACGAATTGCGGACCTCCGGGGAGCTGGGCGAGGTTACGTTCGTGCGCGCCCATTGCTTCGGCGGCGACTGGATTTGTGGCCACTACGACATCATCCAGACCGACGAGAAGCCCGCAACACTGCCGCCCACAGCCACCCCGGCATGGCTGACGGCGGAAAATGCCCGCAACCTGGTGACCTTCAATAACGTTTATACTCATAACGTCAATCTGCTGCGCTTCCTGCTTGACAATAACTTGACCGTGCTGACCGCCAACCTTGCCCACGAAAAATCCTGGCTCGTCAGCTTCGACGGCGGCGGCTATCCAGTCAGCCTCGAGGTGGGCAGCCTGCCGGCTTATGCCTGGGATGAACAGACGGTGATATACTTCGAGAGGGGTTGGCTGCTGATTGAGACGCCGCCGCCGCTGGTGCGCGCCCCTGCCAAGGTTACGCTCTACCGGGCCGGCCGGGTCCACGAAATCCGCCGCCCGCTGGCTCCTTGGAGCTGGGCGTTCCGCAACGAGGCTGAGCACTTCCTAGAATGTGTCGCCTCCGGGCGGCAGCCGCGCAGCTCGGGGGCTGACAGCCTGCGGGACATACAAATCGCAGAAGAGGTGCTGTATCTTTGGCAGCAACAAAACTGACCGGCCCGGTGCTAAGCTCAGCGACTGTTGACCGTCCCAGTCGGCAGGCTCAAGGCGTGCCGCTGTCGTCTGCTTCGCATTCCTACAACAAAGGATCGGTGATGTCACGTGACGCGTAGTGTTTGTTTGCTTATCGGCCTCGCCACGCTCCTGCTGCAAATTTGCCTGGCCGTCAATGCCCAGGAGCAGGCATCGGGAATAATTGATCCCAAGAGCATCGAGCATGAGCAGGGCTACTGTTACGTTGCGCCCATCAAGGCGCCGTGTACGCCCGGAAGCACCAAGACCGGTAACCTCTCTCCCCTGGTGCTGTACGAAGACGGCAAGCAGTTGGGTCCTGCCAACGCCGGGCATGGTACCATAAGAGAGGTGGGCAAGGGTGCCTACTCGCATTGGTCCGGGACCGGCAAGCCCGATGATCAACAGCTCTACTTCTCCACCTCCGATAACTCCGATCCCCGCACCAACGGCAGAACCTACAAGTGGGTTGTGCGGGCGACGTCCGTGAAACCTGCGCCCTGCGCCCTGCAGGCGGTGCCTGACCAGCCCCTGCAGCGTGACCGTCACACAACCCTGCTGGCCCATTTCGATGCCAAGGACAACAACGATGCCGCTTATGCCCGCGTGGAGCGCACCGAGGTGGGTGTAGGCAACAACCCCGACGCCCCCGGCAGGTTCGGTGACGGCGTGGCGGTGGAAGGCGGCGCCGGCTGTGTCCGGTTTCTGGGTCTGGACAACTTCAATCCCCGCGTCGGCACGGTCGAGTTCTGGGCCCAGTCACGTGCCAAGCAGTCAATCTGGAACGACGGCATAGAGCACTGGTTCCTTGTCCTGTATCCGGAGCGGGCCGGCGCCGGCGCCCGCTACAACATGGCGCCCCATTTCATTGTGCTGCGCAAAACTCCCGACAACCAGTTGGAGTTGAAGATCGCCTACACCAGCGCAGCCCCGTACTCGGCCGCCGTGCGCCTGCGCCAGGATGCTGGTTGGACCATACGAGTGCCCGTTGCAGACCTCGACCCCACCACGTGGCATCACATCCTCATTTCCTGGGACCTGCGCGGGCAGTGCCGCATGTGGCTGCTGGTGGACGGCAAAGGAGTGACGGCCGACGAGCCCGGCTTCGCCTTGCCTCCTAATCCCGGCATCGCCATTGTCTTCGGCGGTTTTTGGGGACTGCCCGGCGATAACGTAAGAACCTCGGACTGCAACCTCGACGAACTGCGCATCCAGGACTGCACAGTCCAGGCCCGCCTGGCAGGTGCCAAACAGCAACCAGAGTATGGCATAGATACACAGCGGCTGCTACAAGAAGAAGACCTGGCGCGCGCCATGCTCGATAAGCTCATGGAGTTGCAGTTCCACGGCGGCTGGGCGGCCGGCTACAACTGGCCCACCTACACGCCCACTGGCTGGAGCCTGGTGGGCCGCGGTGTTGACATGTGGTTCACCCATTCCGCCTACGCCGGCGGCGCCTTGATGCGCGGATGGCTGCTGTGGGGCGACGACCGCTACCTGGATGCCGCCATCGAGGCCGCCGACATGTTCTGCGAAACGCAACTACCCAACGGCAGTTGGAACTACCATTACACGTACAGCCGCGGCGAATTCATGCCGTGGGGCAAGTATGCATACATTGCCCAGTCAATGCAAAGCAACCAGATCAGGTTCTTGTGCATGATGTACCGCCTGCTGGGCTACAAGCGCTACGAACAGGCTATCCGCAAGGCGGGCGACTGGATGGTTTCGATTCAGCACCCCAACGGGGCCTGGGGCTGGGAGACCTACCCGGCCGACAAGACCGGACCCCACGGGCATCCGGCCCTCAACGACAGGGTCACGCCTCAGGCAATGTGGGACCTGTTCATCATCTGGTGTGCCACGGGTGACGACAAGTACCTGGAGCCGGTGCTGAAGGGGGCGCAGTGGATAATTGACGCCCAGGCCGGGCCGCCAACATACGGGTGGGCCGACCAGTATGACAAGGATAACAACTTCATCTGGATGCGCAGTTTCGAGCCGCCCGCCGTCTCCATGCAAGCTATCAGCGCAGCCACCTGGGGCTTGTGCCTGGCCTATGACTTGACAGGTGATGACAAGTACCTGCAGCCCCTGCGCAAGGTACTCAAGTGGATGGATAGTATCCCCGAGGACCAACGCGGCTGGCTATGGTACGATCCGGCCACCAACGTGCCGGTGGTCGCATACTACTACGAGATGTTGCCGGTCACGGACCCCAAGGCCATAAAGGAGATAATCCCGCGTCTCGACGCCCACTATGGCACCAAGTACCCATGGCAGGCCGACAGCATCCGCAACGAGCTGAAACTGCGCGAACAGGGACCAATCTACCCTGACTGGCGCGGGGTGCGGCCACATTCGGCCTTCGCCGAGGCACCCACCATCGAGCAGTTCGCTTCTAACTTCAATGCCGACCACAGTAAGACCGCCCGCGAGCAGTTGGCGGCCTGGGCTGCCGGCAAACCCCTCAGCGGGCTGGTCGGCGGCAATGTCCAATACGGGCGGACATTCGAAATCGGTCGTGCCATCAGCTATTGCGAGCAGCTCATTACTGACATCGAAAATGCCCGCGTTGCGCTGGGCGATATCCCGCCGCAGGCGATTCCCCGCTACCGGCGGGGCGGCGGCCGCAACTGGGTGTACATGGAGCCCCAGCGCGACTACTACGCCACGCCCTTGATGGGCAAATAGTGGCAACCTGCATCACCGGTGAGCCACTGATGAAACAACGCATGACCTCCCGCCAAAGAATATTGACTGCAATCCGCCACCAGGAGCCGGACCGGGTCCCTGTCAGCCCTTTCGGCCTTGGGCACCTTGATCCCCGCGGAGAGATGGCCTCTCGCCTGATAGCGGCCACCGATCCCTTTATCGAGGCGCCTGTCGGCGGCGGAGACCCGTTCCTGGGCACGGAGGTGAAGACCACCACCTGGCAGCAGGATAGCGTTACTACCACTATCTATCACACGCCTGCCGGCGACCTGGTGCGCCGCCATAAGCGCACCGCCATCACCAGCGCGGTGATTGAGTTCCCCCTCAAAACAGTCGCCGACATCGAGAAACTTCTGTCCATTCCGTATCAGCCACCCGAACCGGACGTCTCTGCGTTCCTGGCCCGCAAGCAACAGATCGGCGAACAGGGCCTGGTGCTGGCCGGGCTGGCCGACGCCGTCTGCTTTCCGGCGATGTTCTTTTCCCCGGAAGATTTCTGCCTGGCATGGGCCGATGACCCCGGCGCCTTGGAAGCCATGACTGCCGTCGCCGCCGAGCGCGTCAACCGCTGGGTTGAGAAGGCCACGGCCGCGGGCGTGGATGCCTGGCGCATTGTCGGCGGCGAGTACGCCAGCGTGCAACTTGGGCCCGGCGCATTCCGCAGGCTCGTGGTTCAGTTCGATACCAAGCTGGTTAACATCATGCACCACTACGGCGCCATTGCTTATTTCCACAACCACGGCCCCATGATGGACTTCCTGGACGACATCGCCGCCATCGGCGTTGACGCCCTCGACCCTCTCGAAGCCCCGCCGTGGGGGGATACGGACCTGCGCGTCGCCATGGAACGCATCGGTGATCGCGTCTGCCTGGTGGGGAATCTTGACGACATGGAGGTGATTGAGAAGCTGGATCGCGAGCAAGTGCAGCAGATCGCCCGCGAGCGTCTGGAAGCCGCAGGGCCCCGCTCCTTCTGCCTGGGCGGCACCGCCTCGGGCACTTACACCGAAAAGGCCGCCGAAAACTTCATCGCCATGGTCGAGGTCGCCGAGGACTACGCTCGCTGCCGACGTTGATCTTTTCACGTCGGCAAGCCGTCATCGCGCCACCTCCCCGTACAGCGAGGGGATGGGCAAGCTCACAAACTTCTGCGCCAGGCCGATGCCCCCGCCGGGCAGCTCCTCGCCGCTGACATAGTAGGTCAGCAACGCGCGATCTTCGCCGAACGTGCAGCTTACGTAGGCGTAGGTGTAAGCGCAATCAGTCTCCAGGTCCACGGTATGCTGCCACGTCATGCCCTCGTCCCGTGATATTGCCACCGACAGCGGGCAGCGCACCCCGCAGTGATGATGGCTCATGTCCACCACCGGGTTGTAGAAAAGAACCAGGTCATCCGTGGCAGGGATCCGTGCAATAGTGGCAGGAGCCTCTGGTGCTTCCACTCCCAGGGGGGCCGGCTCTGTCCATGTCAGCCCGCCGTCTTCGGAGTAGGCCTTCCATATCTCGCCCACCTGGGTGCGTATGATCTGCAGCACTCGCCCGTCCCGCAGTTCCACGACTCCCGGCTCCATCGCGCCGCGCTTGGGAGCATCCACCTCCCCGTGGCCGCGCTGCCAACTGTACCCGCCGTCATCGCTGTAAAACATCACGTTGCGGAAGTGGCTGCCCTCCGCCCACACCTGCTCGCAATATGACACGGGGGCCAGGATCCGGCCGCCGGCAAGCTGAACAAAGCGCGCATTGTTGATGACATGATACCCCTCCGCGGCCGTCACCGGCACCGGGTCACTCCACGAGCCGGCCTCATCGCTGCTGCGCCGACAGTAGAACCGCAGGTCGGCGCTGGAGTTCTTCACGCCGTAGAAAAACAACAGGTCATCGCTGGCTTGCTCGCGCAGGAAACTGGCCGACATCACGTTCTGATCACCCACGTTGTCCTGGAGCACAACGGGGGCACTCCAACTCCGTCCGCCGTCCGCCGACCAGCGCGCGGCTATGTGCGCCGCCGCGTCATCTGCAGTCCCGCCGTAAAACCGCGTCCAGCACGCCAGCAGCCGCCCGTCGC
This sequence comes from Candidatus Zipacnadia bacterium, assembly GCA_029819875.1. GTDB lineage: Bacteria > Armatimonadota > Zipacnadia > Zipacnadales > Zipacnadaceae > JALGVG01. Next base: position 15,819 of record JALGVG010000008.1, read on the forward strand.
GCAATATGGTCACATCTCCCTCGCTGTTGCGGGGATACCGGGGGCTGGCTTCGCCCAGCACGAACTCGATTGCACCCATAGGTTGCATCGCATCTGCCCTCCCTTTATCGCAACTTCCGCGGCCACTAGGAATATTTCGCTTTCTGCCGCGCTTCGCCTGTTTGCCGCCGCACACTTGGCGAGCGGCCGATGTTGGCGACTGCTAGCTGCGGCGCAGGGCAGCGCCTGCCCGCTGGAGAATTTTATGCCCGACAGTTACAGCATAGCCTCGGCTACTGACCTTCTTGCCCACGGAGGAGTTGAACTTGTCATGCGGGACATCCGCGCCGCTGCCGTTCAGTTCGAACATGCCCCTGGCGACAAGCAGGCCAACTTCGACAAGATTCGCCACTTCGTCCAACAGGCGGCAAGCCAAGGCGTGGAAATAATTGCCTTCCCGGAATGTTGCATCACCGGCTACTGGTACCTGCGGCGCCTGTCGCGCGAGGAACTGGTGGCGTTGGCCGAACCCGTCTTTGCCGGCCCCTCCAGCCAGGCCCTCGCCGCGCTGGCTCGCGAACATAACATGACCGTCGGGGCCGGCCTCGTCGAGATCTGCGAGGACGGCACAATGTACAACACCTACGTTGTCGCCATGCCCGACGGGGGGATGCAGCGTCACCGAAAAATCCATTGCTTCATCAGTGAATATATGGCCTCGGGGTCGGAGTTCACCGTGTTTGACACTCCCCATCAATGCCGCGTAGGGGTGCTGACTTGCTATGACAACAATATCGGTGAAAACGTGCGTATAACCGCATTGCAGGGGGCGGAGATTCTCCTCGCCCCCCACCAGACCGGCGGTTGTCGGTCGAAAAACCCTCATACCATGGGGCTGGTTGACCGCGCGCTGTGGGACAACCGCTACAACAATCCCCAGGCCATCGAGGCCGAGTTGCGCGGCCCCAAGGGGCGAGGCTGGCTGATGCGCTGGCTGCCAGCCCGCGCCCATGACAACGGCATCTTTCTGGTATTCAGTAACGGGGTGGGGGTTGACGACGATGAAATCCGCACCGGCAATGCCATGATACTGGACCCTTACGGCCGCATCATCGTTGAGACGTGCAAAGCCGGTGACGACATGGTCATTGCCGACCTGGACGCCTCGTTGTTGGAGCAATGCACCGGCCGGCGCTGGATCAAGAGCCGCCGCCCTGAACTATACGGCCCGCTGACTGTTCCTACCGGCATCGAGCAAGATACGCGAACCCTGCGCTTCGACCAGAAGGGGATATGACCTTACGCCGGAAAGCCCTCTGGCATTGGGGGCATCCACCAACCTTGAGGCTCACCGCCGCGTCACCATCCTGCTTGGCCGCATCCCGCTGCAGCTTGCTTTTCGGCACGTCTTCATCACTGCGCTGCAGCACTGCCGGCGCCCTGCGTGGATTCTTGCAGGAAGCGCGAGCGGATTTGCTGTTCCTCCTCGTCACTTAAGCGCCCGCGGTCACTGAGCAGCCGAGGCGTAAGCAGTATCAGCAGGTCCGTGTCCACCGAGCTGGTGGAGGTGCTGCGAAACAGCGACCCGATGAGCGGAATATCGCCCAGCAGCGGGATCTTGGTATGGGTCTTCTCGGTCTGGCGTTGGGTCAGGCCCCCGATGACTATGGTCTCCCCGTCCTTGGTGCGCACCGTACTTCGTGCCCGCCGCGTGCTCAGCAGCGGCAGCCCCGTCTCCACGTCCACCGAGCTTATGTTGCTGACCTCCACCCTGATGTTGGTGGTTATCTCCCCGCTGCCCCCCGTCCATGGAGTCACCGTCAGCCGCACGCCCACCGGCACCGCCTGGATTACCTCCTGCTGCCCTCCCCACGTGCTATACGTCACCTTGATAAAACGCTGGGCGCCGATGAAAATTTCAGCTTCCTTGCCGTTGGCTGCTGCCATGCGCGGGTTGGCCCTGATGCCCGCGGCCCCCTTGCTCAGCAATCGTTTGAGGGTCGCCGTCAACTGCGCGGTATCGGCTATCCCCGTGGTAATCACCTCGCCGTCTACCTTCTCGTAGCCGACCTCGCCAGTGCCCGTATCCACGCTCGCCCCCACCTGCTTGCTGCTGTACTCGGCGGTCAGCCCTGTCTCGCGCTCGGCGGTCTTGGTCACCTCCACCACCAGCGCGTCAACCATAATCAGCGGCGGCGGCACGTCCACGGCCTTCAGATCTCTGCCGATCTTGTCCAGCATCTGGCTGGGGGCTGTCACCACTACTGCGTTTTGCTCCGCATTGACGTGCAGGTAGCCGATCAAGAAGTTCGGCAGTAGGCTGGCCGCTGATTGGGCCTTGAGGTACGTGATGGGAAACGAGGCGGTGGCACTGCGGTTGTAAGTGGCAAGGTCGCGCTCCTTGAGCACGCCCTCGCTGATCATCTGCACGCCCCCCACCGTGGAGAGCGACAGCCCGTAGCCGGCTGCTATCCCTTGCAGCAGTACCAGCGGCGGAACATCCACGATATTGAGGCTCACCTTGTGCTTGACATGGTCGTCAACGGCCACGTCCACGTTGCCCTTGCGCGCGATTTCAGCCACCACTTGCCGGATATCGGCATTCACCGCCCGCACCGTCAGCAGGCCGTCGTGGGCCTGTACGGAGAACCATCCTTCATTGTGCTCCTCGCCTGCTGCCGCAGCCGGCTTGCCTGCTCCCGTCCCCTGCGTCGTCATCCGTTCTGTCACCGCGGTGAGGATGAACTTCTGCAGGTCGTTGCTGCCGGTGGCCTTCACCTGCGCTTCCTCCGAGAACTTGACCGTCATCGTCACCCCAATCCCCTGCTCGGCCTCCTTGGCTACTGCAAACTGAAGGTAGCTGATCGGCGGCTTGTCCACCGTGCGGAACCACTCGTCAAGTTGTAGGCGTGCGTTCGGGAATGCGTAGGTCAGCTCATCATGGACCCGCTCATCCTCCTCCCCCTCCCACTCCAACCGGCCATCGGCCTGCACCGCGATCTGCACGCCGTTGGACAATTGCTCCACCTTTACATCAATGATATTGCAGTAAGACTGCTGACCGGCCACTCGCGGAGCCGCTGCGCTCCACAGCAGCCACCCGAGCACCACCATCAGCAGCCACCGACCAAGCCCGCAACGGGATTGTATGATTGCATCTGCCGTCTTGTAATTGACTGCCCGCATGTCATCCTCCCCACTGTTAAATGGCGTTCACCTGCAGAAGGATAATGACTTCTCGAACCCGCCTCTGCCGCTGGCTGCCGGTCATTGCCTCGGCCAACGGTGAGGGTACCCCGCGCGGGGCGACACGCTGGCGCATGATACTCGGCTGCACCAGCGCCAGCCCACCGATTACTACCGTCTGGCCGCTCTTTACCGCAACTGTAGCCGTCGCCCTGCGGGTGGCCACGGTGGGCACCCCTCCGCTGCCCATCGCCACAAGGCTGTTCGCCTCTATCTCAACCGGCACCATGATATACTCGCGGCTGGCTCCCCACGGCGTCGCCCGCAGCCGCACCCCGATGTTCACCGACCTTATCTGCGTCTCAGGGCCGTGCCACGTGGCCGCCACGAACTTGAAGTATCTTTGCTGACCCCAGAACACCTCCGCTTGCTCGCCGTTGCGCACCACGACCCTGGGCCGCGTCGCCATCGTTACATTGCTGTGACTTTGCAGCCATCCCATCTGTGCCCGAATCTCGCTTGTCCGCTTGTCCACCACGGCAAAATTCAATCCCGGCGCCGCCCCGGATGTGTCAAAGCCGATCTCAGTGTTGCCGGAGCCCACCAGCAAGGCCAGCGCACGGGCGGCCTCCTCTTCGGACATGAATTCCACGAGGCTGGCACGCACCGAAAACTGCATCCCCGGCTTGTCAAGCGCAGCTATGTCCTCGCGCAGCTTCTCTATCAGCACTTGCGGGCCCGTGGCAACCAAGGCGTTACCATCGCTGTTGGGGCGCGCGTACCGCAGCACGCAATCCGGCAGAAGAGGCAGGGCCTCGCTGGCCGTCAGGTGCTGCAACGGCATTGTGGCCGTCTCCGAAGGCAGGTACGAGGCCACTTCCGTGGGCAAGGCTTCGCTGACGTAGTAAGTACCATCTAGCCGCGCCACCGCCACACCACAGCCGTGCGCAATAGTCTCCAGCGCCTCAATCGCCGGCATCTCATCCAGCCGGCATGTCAACTCGTGCTCGACGGCATCGTCAACGATGACCCTAAGGCCGCTTAGCTGAGAAATCCGCTCTATCGCCTCGCGGATGTCGGCATTCAGGGCGCGGATGGACAACATACCTTCGCGGTTCACCGTCACCGACAACCAGTGCTCGGCAGGCGCGGCCTTTACGCCCAGCTTCTCCTCTCCCACCTCCACGTATCGGTCGCTGGTAACGGTGATGTACAGCTTGCGCCCATCCTGGGACTTCTCCATCATTACCCTTACCGCAGGCTCCTCGCCCCAGTCGCTGTCCCATTCGCCGTCCCACTGTTCGTTGTCCACGTTCGTGCGGCCCGGCCCGGCCGGGCGGTACAGCGCCAGCGTGCAGTCAAGCCCGATTCCCTCCGGCGACGTGGAGGGAATCGACAACGCCAGGTAGCTGACCGGGTAGGCGCTTATGTCCACGAAGTTACCGATTGCCGACCGGGCATTGGGGAGCCTGAAGTGCACCTTGTCGAGTTGGCGCAATATCCACTTGTCCAGTGCAGTCGACCAGTATGCGTACTCGAATATGTCCACCTCCACCCGCATCGCCCCGTCTGCCTCCAGCGTCACACATACCGCGTTGCTCAATTGCTTGACCTTGACATCGGTGATAGTGCAATACGACTGGGTCTGAGCGGCCGCCGCCCATGCTGTCACCAGCAGCAAGGTGCAGACCCCCGCCGCCGCGGCGGCCTGCGTCAGCCGCCTGCGGCCGCCCTCTCGCCGTTTGCTTGGCGCCGCCACTAGCTTCACTTCCCGCCCTCCGGCTGACCGATTCCGACCTGCTTCATCAGCGCCTGCTCCTGGTCCCCGGGCAGGTGCCCGGTAGCAGAAAGCAAGTTCGCGGTTATGAACACCGCCAGCTCCACGTTCCTTCTCTCCTGCCGCTTGGAGCGGAACAGTTGCCCGATGAGGGGAATGTCGCTCAGCAGCGGGATCTTGCGCCGCGTCATGCGCGTCTCTTCCTGCGTCAGTCCCCCGATTATGATGGTGTCTCCGTCATGTACCCGCACCGTGGTCTCCGCCGAGCGCGTCGTCTTGTTCGGCAGCCCGGTGGTGGGATCCGGCGCCCCCAGTGTGCTGATCTCCACGTTGATGTCCAGGATAATCTCCCCGCTGCCGCCAGTAAGCGGAGTCATCGACAGCCGCACTCCCGCGCTGATGGAATTCTGCGTCGTTCCCCAGCCGGGGATGGATACCGGCGTGCTCAAGTACTGCTCCTTCCCGATGAACACACTGGCCGGCCGTCCGCTGACCGTCGCCACTCGCGGGTTCGCCCGCACCCGCGCCTTCTGCTTGCGCACCAGCGCATCCAGATCCAGGAAGAACTCCGTCGGCAGGTGCGCGACCGCCGTCAACACCGTATCGCCGGTCAGCGAGTCGGTCGTTATTCCCAGGTTCTGGTTGCTCCAGCCGAACTGCGCGCTGAATTCACTGAAATCCACGCCCGTGAACTCCACCACCAGCACGTTCAGCATTATCTGGGCCGCCGGAATGTCGAACTGCTTGATGTCCTCCCGGAACTTGCGAAGCACCGGCGCCGGTGCCGACAGCACCACCGAATTCTGGGCCAGGTTCGTTTTCACGTGCCCCTGCAGGAAGGTCGGCAGCAGTTCCTTGGCCCGTGCCGGCTGCACGTACTTGGTCGTCACCGCCTCGATGTCACTCATCAGGTACGACGACGGGCTCTTGGGCAGGCCTTCGCTCACAATCAGCGCATTGCCCACCTTTGCCAGTGACAAGCCGTAAGCCTCAATGATGGAATTGATGACTTCGATCGGCTGCTTGTCCCTGAGATTGACCGTAAGCGAGCGACTTACAGTGTCATCTACAATCAACTGCAAGTCCGTCTTCTCCGCCAGTTCCGTGAGCAACTTGCGGGCATCGGCATTTACCGCGTATACCGACACCCCCTTCTCGGTCACGGTGATCTCAATCGGCGACGATTGCTCTGCGGCGGATTGCCCCGTGGCCTTGTCGGCGGCCGTATCCTTCGCAAAGCCGCGGCTGCCGACCGCCAAGCCCGCCGCGACGGCAATAATCAACAGCATCCGTGCAACTGCATGCGCGCCTTTTCCTCTTGGCATCTCTTGCCCCTCACCTTGATGTGTACATCTCGCCTTCCGCCCTGCAGCCGCCACCATGTCACTACCTTGTACCGGCCCATGCCTTGCGCCAAGGTGAACTATAAATGGGGAACAGTCCGCCACCTACCGCTAGCGGGGAAGTTTGCTGCCCGGCCGGCAGCTGCTTGACCTATTCAAGCCACTCCGGCAACGCCTCCGCCCGACCGGATTTGCTGGACTTTTCGGCAGCCTCTATGATGCCGATAACCCGCGCTGCTTCCTGCGGCTTGACATCCAGCTCCGCCCCCTCCAGCAAGTGAGCAGCAATATTCTTGTAATATAGCTCATGAGTGCCGCGGGCATTGGGCACAAAGCCCGTAACCTTCACGCCGTTGTGTTCAGTATAATAATCGAACCCCTCGGCAGTCGACACCAGCGCCCCTGCGGTTCCCAGCACCCGCCATCGCGGCAGGCTGTGATGCGCGATCATGGACATCCTCACCGTTGCATCCGCTCCCGTGTCAAAGCGAATCACCGCCTGCACGTGGTCCTCGTTGGTCACCTCGCTCCATACCAGCTTGTGGAAATAGCCCGCCACGTTCACAACCTTGCCGGGCACGATATTCAACAGCCAGTCAAGATAGTGCGCGCCCCAGTCGTAGAACAGGCCGCCGGATATCCGCTTGTCATCCCGCCACCACGTCCGTGGTTTGCTGTATCCGCCGAACCACATCTCCACGTTGAATACCTCGCCGATCAACCCCTCATTGACGGCTTGCTTCAGTGCCAGGAAATCACCGTCGTGCCGCCGGTTATGATACACCGTAAGCATTACGCCGTTGGCCTCGGCGGCATCGATCATCGCCTTCGCCTCCGCGGTGGTAAGGCACATCGGTTTTTCCAGGATCACGTGACAGCCGGCCTGCAGGCACTTCAAGCCAATCGAGCCATGCAGGTTGTGCGGAAGGATTATCACGCACAAGTCGGCTACCTCGCTGGCAAGCAGCTTGTCAACGTCCGTGAACGTCTCAATGCCCGGAAAATCATTGGCTGCCACTGCCAGCCGCTTGGGGTCAATGTCACAGACGGCCGTCACTTCCAGGCCCGGCGTACTGTTAATCTGCTTACCATGATGCAGGCCCATGCCGAAAAACGGACCGTACCCTATGAGTGCACAGCGAATTGGAGTTTTTGATGTTTTCATTCTGCGGACCTCTTCTTCTGGATAACAGTACTGGGGGCATTCCTCTTACCGCCCCGAACGCTAATGTGTATATATTTTCCCCTTCCCGTTGCCTGTTCCTCCTCTAGCAGCCTCTTTGTGGACATTAACTTTTATCTGGAAGGAAGTGGCCGGGCCGCGGCGAACTGATTTGTGGCCGGCTGCCGGCCGGCACAGGTTCCAGCCGTTGGCCTGTGCCAGGGGAAATATGGAAGGAGATACGAAGATGGCCAGTCATTTCACTTTGCGCATGCAATTCGGCCTCCACCAGAATCCCAACAAGGTCGCTGGGTGGTTGCTCGATCTGGTGCGCAGCGCCCCTGTTGACGAGATAATGCTCTTCTTCTTCGGCGAGGAGCTCAACGACGGCCATGATCCGCTTGAGCGCATCGCCGAGTGGATAGAACATTCCCGCCCCTTCCGCCAGGCCCTCGCCGAAGCCGGCGTCGCGGTCAGTCTCAACCCCTGGCATACGCTGCTGCATTGCGACCGCGACCGCACGCTCAAGCCCGGCCAGGACTGGCAGACCATGGTTGACCCTTACGGCCGTGCAGCGGCTGCCGTCGTCTGCCCCCTTGATGAGGGCTGGCGGCACTACTACGAGCAAGCCTTGCGCATGTTCGCCCGCGAGGATTTCCGCGTCATCTGGATAGACGATGACATCCGGCTGTACAACCACGATCCCTTGGAGTGGGGCGGCTGCTTCTGCCCCCTGCACGTCGCCGAGTTCAACCGCAGGGCCGGGGTACAGGCAACCCGCCAGGAGATAGTGGCCAACTGCTTGGCCGCCGGCCAGCCCCATCCTTGGCGGGAAATCTGGCTGGACATGTGGGACGAAACGCAGCGGGAATTGATTGACCGCTTCCGGCAGGTCGTGGAGGCCGAGGGTGGTCGCCTCGGCCTGATGTCCAGCGATCCCCAGACCCACGCGGCCGAAGGGCGCAGGTGGGAGCTATGGTGGAAAGCGCTGGCCGGCGACAAACCACCCATCCATCGCCCCAACTACTGGGGATACAGCGACATGCCCAGCTCCGCCTTGGCCGGCAGCATCGCGCTGCTGGACCAAAACCGCAGCCTGCAGCCGGCCGAGGTCGAGTGCGGCCCCGAGGTCGAATGCTTCCCCTACGGCCGCTGGAACAAGTCGTTCCGCCAGATCGGTGCCCAGATGGCCCTCGGCCACATCCTGGGTGCTACCAACCTCAACATCAGCCTGTATGACTTCATGGGCAATCAACCCGCCGACGAGCCGCAGCGGGCTGAATTCCTCCGCAACTGGCGGCCGACCTGTGACTGGCTGGCTGACGAATTCCCTATGAGCTTGCGGCCGGTCGGGGTGGGCCTGCCTTGGTCCGAGGACGCAAGCCGCCGCGTCCATATTGACGACAGCGGCACCTGGCGGTCATTGATCTGTCCTTCACGCGGATGGGCGAACTGGCTGGGAGCCGCCGGCCACGCCTTCACCATACGCCCCTCCCCCACCGTCAACGCCCTCGCCGGCAGCCTGGCATGGGCGTTCGACGACGAGCAAATCCGCAACTGGCTCTGCGGCGGGCTGTTACTGGACGGCGTCGCCGCCGGCATCCTGTTGGAGCGGGGTTTCGGCCCCCTCATCGGCCTGCGCGCCGGCCGCTTCATTACCCAGTCCCAGGTGCTGTACTCGGTGGAAAACTGCCTGGACGAGGACTTCAGCCTCCGCATCGGCGCCCAGATGTCGGTAAACGACAAGCCCTATGCGCGGCGCCTCTTCCAAGGTGAACTCGCCGACGGCGCCCGCGTTGTCAGCGACCTGCGCAGCCCCGCCTGGGAGGTTGTCGGGCATGGGCTTGTCATCTTCGAAAACGAACTGGGCGGCCGGGTGGCCATCGTGCCTTGGGACGCCAACAGCGCCTTGCTGATGAACATCCAGCGCGCCGTGCAGCTTACCAAGGTCCTGCAGTTCCTCGATCCTGACAACACCCACGGCTACGTGGAGGGCGGCGCGTGGCTCGTGCCCCAGTTCCTCGCCGATTCCCAGCGCTGGCGGGGCGTGGTGTGGAATGCCAGTCCCGACGAGGTCGAAGAGATAATCGTCCATCCGCCGCGGGAGATGGGAGAGCTGCTGTCCGCTGTGCAGGTCACTGCGCGCGGTGACCGCTACGAGGCGCGCCTGGACGGCAACCGCGTCCGTCTCGGCCGTCCCTTGCACCAGTGGGAATTCGTGGTCCTCTCGTAGGTGGATGGCAACTGCCGGCAAATCCGGCCTGTCGCCCTTGGCAGTACGGTGTACCATCCCGGATAGGAGAAACGCATGAACAGTTCCCGCTTCTTGTTGCTTTGCTCGATTGACGGCCTGCGCCCTGATGCCCTGCAGGCTGCCGACACTCCCACTCTCGATCAGCTTATCGCTACCGGTGCGGTCTGCTGGCACGCCCGCTCGGTTACGCCCTCCGTCACGCTCCCCGCTCACGTCTCGCTGTTTTACGGGGTGGACGTTCCCAGGCACGGTGTTGATACCAACGAGTTCAAGCCGCTCGTCCCGCCAATTCCCAGCTTGCTGGATGTCGCCAAGCAGGCGGGATGCACCACCGGGGCATTCTATAACTGGGAGCAAATCCGCGACCTGGCCCATCCCGGCACCCTGGATGTCAGTTTCTTTCAGCATTACGCTTCCGGGGGCAGCGATGAAGTCATCACCGCTGCGGCCATCCATTACCTGCAGACCATGCGGCTGGAGGTCGTCTTCGTGTACCTCGGTGACTTGGATATCGCCGGCCACGGCCACGGGTGGATGAGTGACCACTACCTGTCGGCGCTGCAAACCGCCGACCGCTGCATCGGCCGGCTGGTGCACGCCGAGGTCGAACTCGGCCGCGGCGATTCCACCGTTGTGATGGTCGTCACCGATCACGGGGGGCATGATACCACTCACGGTACGGACTGCGACGAGGACATGGTCGTGCCTTGGCTTGTATCCGGCCCCGGTGTGCGCCAAGGTCTCGAGATCCAGGGGCCTGTCCACATATTCGATACCCCTCCCACTGCCGCCTGGCTTCTCGGCTGGGAGCTTGCCTCGGCCTGGGAGGGCAATATAGTGGCCGAGGCGCTCGACATTCCCGAGTATTGACTGCCCCTGCGCTTGACCGCGGCCATCCGCTTTCCCGATCCCGGCGGTTGGGGTGGCCGGCCGGTTCGTGGTATACTATCTGCAGGCCCGCCGCGCAAGCGCGGCCCGTATCTTGCATCGGGTTGCAGGTTAGCTGGTCAGCACCGGGACGATGTCGGCTATAAATGAGGCGAAAAGCAAACCGGAAGTCTTCTTCGTCGTGGGTGAGCCGTCCGGCGACGCCCATGCCGCGATGCTGGCTGCCCGGTTGCGGGAACTGGCCGACGTACGCATGACCGGCATGGGCGGCCCGCGGATGCGGCAGGCGGGTGTTGCGACGCTGCTGGACAGCACCGCCTGGAGCGCGCTGGGCGTCATGGAGTCGCTGCGCAAGGCCCTGCGGGTCTACCGGCAAGCCCACCGGGCCGTGCAAGAGATACTGCACCGCAAGCCGGCGCTGGTGGTGCTGGTTGACTGCGGGGCTGTGAACGTCCATATCGCCCGCGATGTCAAGGCCGCCAACGCGGCTCAGAAAATTTTGTACTACTTCCCTCCGCGCTCCTGGCAGCGCCAACCACGCGACTGGAGCAAGTTTGCCGCCGTCGTCGACGCTGTGGCAACGCCGTTTCCCTGGTCTGCCGAGATTCTCGCCCGCTACCTGGACAACGTCCGCTGGGTCGGCCACCCTATCGTGGATCGCCTGGCACCGCCGGCTGACCGCTCGGCGGTGCGCCGCCGCCTCGGCCTGCCGCACGGACAGCCCACTGTGGGCCTGCTGCCCGGCAGCCGTCCCCTCGAACGCCGTTGCCTGGGACCGCAACTTCTGGTCGCCGCGACGGTCATAAAAGAGCAGCTCGCCGGTGCACGGTTCCTGTGGTCTGCGTTCGATCGCAATGACCGCAGCGAGCGGATGCTGGGCCGGCTCATTGCCCGGCGCGATGATGTAACACCCGTCAGCAACTGCCATGACCTGCTGGCAGCCTCGGACATCGCGCTGGTCTGCTTGGGCACGGCCACCCTGGAGGCGGCCGCAGCCGGCTGCCCAATGGTGACGGCATACCGCGGCAACTGGTTGATGGCGATTGAGTTCCGGCTCCGGCGGCCGGTTGCTGATTTCTATGCCATGCCCAACATAATCCTGCAGCGCGAGGTGGTCCCCGAACTGATCCACCGCCAGGCAACCGGTGAGCGGTTGGGCCAGGAAATCGTATCTTTGTGGGAAGATGAACCGCGCCGTGAGCGGATGGCCGCCGACTTGCAACAAGTGCGCGCGGCACTGGGCAAGCCGGGGGCAGCGCGGCGCGCCGCCCAGATGGTCGTGGAGATGCTGGATGGGAAACACTGAAAGCCGATGAAGAGTTTGTGGCAGCTAAGAAGCTTCGCACGCCCCTACCTGTGGATGCTGGTGATAGTCCTGGTACTGATGGGCATAACCGCCGGCACCGGGGCCTTGGCACTGGCCAAGACCCAGAGCCTGTTTCGCCCCATCGTAGGCCACGCCACCAGCGATCCGCTGCAACAGGCATTGCACGCCGCCCTCGTCGTACTGGGCTTGCTGGTAGCCGCCGCGTTGTGCGAGGGAATGTCCATTTACGGCGCCGAGTGGGTGGGCCAATGGTTCCTGTACGACCTGCGCCGCGCCTTGTTCCGCAACCTCGAGCGTCTGTCACTGCGCTTCTTCGAAGGACGCCAGGCCGGCGAAATAGTATCCCGCATAAACAGTGACACGATGATTTTGCAGCGAGTGATAGGTACCCAGCTAGGTCCTGCCCTCCTGTCCCCTATGGCCGCCGTAGCCTGCATCGTGGTGCTGTTCAAAATCTCCTGGTCAATGACCTTGCTGGTAATGGTACTGGTCCCCTTGGTCGCCTGGGTAAACAATGTTCTGGGGCGACGTTTGCGCCGCTATGTAATATTGTTTCAGCAACGCCTCGCCGACCTGGCGGTCGTGGTTGACGAAACGTTCTCCATGATGCGCGTGGTCAAGATCTTCGGCATGGAAGAGCGTATCGCCCGGCGCTTTGAAAAAACCGCCCTCGGGGTGCTGCGTGCCGAGCTGCGCTCCGCCCGCATGCGCGCGCTCAACATACCGGCTGTCGGCAGCTTTGTGGGTGTCGCCATGTGTATCGCATTGCTGGCCGGCACCCGCGAGGTCATCCTCGGCCGCATCCCCTCCGAGGCGCTGCTCACCTTCGTGATAGTAATGCAACGCACCGGCAGTTACATCAACCGCCTGTCGCGCATCTGGCTGAGCTTTCAGCGTGCCGAGGCGGCGGCCCAGCGGACCCTGGAACTGCTCAGCCTGCAACCGGACCTGGAGGATGCACCCGATGCGCAGGAACTGGTTGCGCCCCGCGGCGAAATCAAGTTCGAAAACGTCAGCTTCGCCTACCAGCCGCAAGTCGAGGTCCTCAAGGACATCAACCTCACCATTCATCCGGGCGAAGTCCTGGCCATCGTCGGCCCCAGCGGCTCAGGCAAGAGCACCCTGGCCAACCTGGTAGCGCGACTGTATGACGTCACCTGCGGCCGCGTGTTGATTGACGGCATAGACGTGCGCAAGATAAAGCAAGACTCCTTGCGCCGGTACATCGGCATCGTCCCCCAGGAGGCTGTGCTGTTCAGCGGCACCATCCGTGAGAACATCGGGTTCGGCCGCGAGGACGCCACCGAGGAGCAGATAATTGCCGCCGCCAAGGTTGCCGCTGCACACGAGTTCATAACCGCGCTTCCGGAGGGCTACGATACCCAAGTTGGTGAGCGCGGTACCAAGCTTTCCGGCGGCGAGCGCCAGCGCATTGCCATCGCACGCGCCATCATCCGTGACCCTCGCATCCTTATCCTTGACGAGGCGACAAGTGCGCTGGACCGCACCAGTGAAGCGATTGTGCACCAGGCCCTGGAAAAACTGCTTCCAGGGCGCACGGCTCTGATTATCGCTCACCGCCTCTCCACCGTCCGCAATGCGCATCGTATTGTCGTGCTCAGCGACGGGCGCATCGTTGAGCAAGGCACCCATGCTGAACTAATGCGGGCAGGCGGGCTGTACCGCCAACTTTACGAAAGTCAAGATGCAACCGCGGAGACAGCAAATTGAGGGCCAAGCACCAATCTAAACGCCGGCCCTGGCGCTACCGTGTTGGGGCCATGTTGTACAACCTGCTGTGCGTACTCCTTCTACCGGCCGGGGCGATGTACTTGCTGTGGCGGCTCCTGGTAAGGGGCAAATCACGCGAAGGCCTCAAGGAACGCCTCGGCAACGTGCCGGCATCTGTGCGGGCACTGGGAGCGGGCGACGATCCCGTCGTGTGGATACATGCCGTGTCGGTCGGCGAGGTGGCCGCCGTCGCTCCGTTCGTGCGCCAGTTACGCATCAAACAGCCGTTTGCCCGCATCCTGCTTTCTACTACTACGCCCACCGGCCAGCGCATGGCCCGCACCATGCTCGAAGGCGATATTGACGCTTTCATGTACTTCCCCTTCGACTTCCCGTTCATAGTGCAGCACGTGCTCAACGCCGTCAACCCCCGCCTGCTGGTGATGGTGGAAACGGAGTTATGGCCCGGTATTCTGTCCGCCGCCAAGCAGCGCGGGGTGGCCACGGCCATCGTCAACGGGCGCATCTCCGACGCCGCTTATCGCAGGGACAGGTTGATCAAGCCCATTATAGCCTGGGCCCTGCAGAACGTTGACCTGATCTGTGTGCAATCCCGGCACGATGCCGAACGCTTTCAGAGCCTGGGAGCGGCCCCGCAGTGCATCGAGGTGATGGGTAACACCAAGTTCGACGAGCCGTTCCCGCACGTCGCCGAGGCCGAAGCCGACAAGTGGCGCTACGATTTCGGCTTCCCGCCGGATGCCCCGGTGCTGGTAGCCGGCAGCACTCATCCAGGCGAGGACGAAATTGTGCTGCAGGCCTTCAACCGCCTGCGCACCAACCATCCCGACTTGCAACTGGTCATCGCCCCCCGCCACCCTGAACGGGGCGACGACATCGAAAAGCTGGTCAATGAGCACGGCTACGCCGCCTACCGGCGCAGTCGCGTGCTCGCGGCATTGGAAAACGGCCAGCAAGTGACTGTCACCTCGGGACCTGAGGTGCGGATTGTGATACTGGATACCATAGGTGAGCTGGCGCGCGTTTTTGCCATTGCCTCCGTCGTGTTCATGGGCGGTAGTCTCGTCCCCATCGGGGGACATAACCTGCTACAGCCCCTTGCCCAAGGCCGGCCGTTGATATTCGGCCCCCACATGAACAACTTCCGCGATATCACCGACATCGTGCTGCGCGAGCAGGTCGGGCGCATGGTACACAACCTCGAGGAGTTCGTCGCCGCCGCCGAAGAGTTGCTGGCTGCGCCCGACCAGTACCGGGAGCGGGGCCCCGCCGTCATCGCCCGCTACAAGGGAGCATCGGAGCGCATGGCCGAACGCATCAGCCAGTTGCTGGGATGAACTTGATGGATACGCTCTCAAGTGAGCCGACAGGTGTCCCTTCTCTGCACGCGTGGTGGGAGGCAATCGTTGACGGCCGCCGCCAGGGCTTGCAGGCCATGCTGGCACGGGG
>JALGVG010000119.1 GCA_029819875.1 Candidatus Zipacnadia bacterium
CTGGTGCCCGGCTATGAGGCGCCGGTGTACGTGAGCTGGGCGTTGCGCAATCGCTCAGACCTCATCCGGGTGCCGGCTTACAAGCCCGGCCGCGAGAAAGCGATGAGGATTGAATATCGCTCCCCGGACCCGGCCTGCAACCCGTACCTGGCATTCGCGGTAATGCTCGCCGCTGGACTTGAAGGCATCGAAAAGGGCTACGAATGCCCGCCTCCGGTGGAGCGCAATTGCTACTTGATGACGCAGGAGGAACGCGATGCTCTCGGCATCCGCAGCCTTCCTGACAGCCTGTACAGTGCCATCGAAGAGGCCGAGAACAGCGAACTGGTCAAGCGCGCCCTCGGCGAAGAGATGCATAACAAGCTGATCGAGAACAAGAAGATCGAGTGGAACAACTACCGCTCCCAGGTCACCGACTGGGAGATCAATACCTACCTTCCCGTCCTGTAGCAAGCGGTACGTGCGCGAGGGCGAAGTTACTGTCACAGATGCCACGATACAACCCTGGCGCGATGTCTTGGAACTGCAGCGCGCCGGCGGATAAGGAGGTTTGGCAATCGTGAACCGTGACGAGATGGTGGAACGGTTCATACAACTTGTGCAGATATACAGCCCC
Source organism: Candidatus Zipacnadia bacterium (assembly GCA_029819875.1). Lineage (GTDB taxonomy): Bacteria > Armatimonadota > Zipacnadia > Zipacnadales > Zipacnadaceae > JALGVG01. The sequence continues at coordinate 617 of JALGVG010000119.1, forward strand.
AGCAAGCATGAACGGCAGGTAGCCGAGGCCGTGGAGGAGACACTGCGCGGGCTGGGCCTTGCGCCCTACTACGACGCGGCCGGGGCGGCAATTGACGGCGACTGCGGCAACCTCATCGCCAAGCTGCCGGCCACCGAGCCCGGTCGGCCGACGGTGATGCTTAACGCCCACCTGGACACGGTGGAACCGTCACGTAACATTCGCCCCGTGATCGAGGATGATTTCATTCGCAGTGCAGGGGACACTATCCTGGGAGCCGACGACAAGGCCGGGGTTGTCATCATCCTGGAGGTGCTGCGGGCGCTGGCCGCGGAGGACTTGGCGCGCGGTGAAGTTGTAGCCGTTTTCACCGTTGCCGAGGAGATCGGCCTGCTCGGAGCACAGAACCTTGACTTCGGGCAGGTGCACGCCGATGTCGCGTACGTGATGGACGGCGGCCAGACGACCGGCAAAATGACGACCGCTGCACCCTATGCCAATCGCATGGTGTATACCGTCAGAGGTAAGGCCGCCCATGCCGGCGTCTGCCCTGAGCAGGGCATAAACGCCATCGTCGCGGCCAGCCGGGGCATTGCCGCCATGCGGCTGGGGCGCCTGGACGAGGAGACGACCGCTAATATCGGCCTCATACAGGGTGGTACCGCCACCAACATCGTCCCCGACCGCGTTGTCGCCAGCGGCGAGGCCCGCAGCCACGACCTGCAAAAGCTCACCGAGCAGACCGAGCACATGGCCCGCTGCATGACGCAGGCCGCCGAGCAGATGGGGGCGGAGGTGGAGATTGAACAGTCACGCTCCTACGATGGATTCGCCATCCCCGACAGCGCCTCCATTGTGCAATGGGCCAGCGCAGCAGCCCAGAGGCTGGGGCATACGCCTTGCACCGAGCGAGGGGGCGGCGGCAGCGATGCCAACATCTTCAATGCCCACGGCATCCCCGCCGTAATTCTTTCCACCGGCGCCAGGGATGCGCACACCCTGCAGGAGTCGTTGTGCATCTCCGAGATGGTACAGGCGGCCCGCTGGCTGCTGGAAACAATACGCCAGGTCAACAGCACGCCGCGGTAGAGCCTGCGGTGCCGGTTGCATTGACGCCACCCAAAAAGCTGTGGTAGACTTCACCATGTCGCATTACCGGGCCTGCAGGTAGGGGGTAGTGCCAATGAAGATAATTGCACGCATGGTCGTTGTGCTTGCCGCCGTCGGCTTACTGGTTGTGCTGCTTGCCCCAGCGTGGGGCCAGGCGACGGCACAAGCGTCCGCAGGGACATCGTCGGCGACATCATCACAGCAGTCGTCCGTCTCGTCGGCGGAAAAGGCGCAACGCCTGTGGGCTGAAGTCAACACCCTGGTCGTCATCCGGCGCCTCGAGGTGACCGACGACCAGCTTGAGCAGGTACTGGCGGCCCTCCAGGAGCTGCAGCAACAGCACTCGACGACGGTTGCCGCCCTTGACCTGCTGTGGCAGCAGCACAAGGATGCAATCGAGCAGGTTATCGAGGCATGGGTGGCAGGCCGCCGGCCCGACGAGGACACGGCCCGTACAGCCAACGATGCCGCCTCTCAGGCACGGGAACTCAATGGCCAGGTGGAGCAGGCGGTTGCATCGTGCATGGACAGGCTCGGCACGGTGCTGACCTTCAGCCAGCAAGCGTTGATCGAGAGCCCGGCCGAGTATCAACGGCGCCTGGAACTGCGGCGGCGCCTGCAAGGGGCCGACAACGTGGCCGAGTTCATCGCCAGCCAGCTCGACGTCCAGCGCGAGCTGATGCCGGACGAATATGACGCGATACGCCAGTACGAGGCGCGCCGGCTGGCCGCTTTCATCGCTGCACCCAACTCCCCGCAGTTTGACCAGGCCGTGGGCGCGATGCTAAACCTCATGGACACGGTCATGGGTTGGCGGGACCGGGCGTACGCCCGGCGCCGTGCAACCTTGCCGGACATGATCGCGCGCTTCCTCAACCTCCCGCCTCCGCCCGGGGCGGGGAAGATACCGTATGACATGGTACAGGAGATAGTCCGCGCCCCGCGCTCCGTCCAGGTGCTGGAGAAGATACTGGGCAAGCAGTCCTCCGAAGAGCAGCCGGCCGCATGGCCCGAGCACGAGATGTTCGCCGCCCTGGGGCGCAGCCAGGTCGTGGCCTTGCTCAACGATTTGCAGTTGGCCCCTGACCAGCTTGCGCTTCTGCTCCCCCTCGTCAAGCAGGCCCAGAAAGTGATTACGACCCGCGATAACGAGACTGACCGCCTGCTGGCCAAGGTGCAGTCAGACCTGGCGGCGCTGCGCGATTCGCTGCTTGTTGCCGGCACGGTGAGTGACGCAACCCTCCAGCGCGTGGTTGACCTTCGCTCTCGGCTCGAGGATGCCAGGTTGGACGCCATGGCGAAAGTAGCCGAGGTTATTGACCAGATGCAAGATATACTGGCTCCGCCCCAAGCTGTGCTGATAGACTGGAGCAAGCCCGCGGAAGTGCTTGTGCGGCAGTCGCCGGCCGTTCGGGCCGCCGTCGAGCGCCGGCGTGCCGCGGTTATCGTGTCCATACTGCGCTTCCTCGACAGCCTGCGCAACGTCGTCGAGCCGATGTTCACGCAGATGCTGCAAGGCCGCTGCCAGGATCTTGCCGCGCAGTATTTTCAGCCGGGGAGTCCGGCTTTTGCGCACGCCGTGGAATACCTGATGCGTGCCGCCCGCCAGATGAAGATGATAAGTATCCAGGACTGGCCGCAGGCAAGCGGCGACCTGGCCGTGACCATCGCCATGGACCTGGGCATCATGCCCGCCGAGGGCGGCCCTCCCGGCCCGCCTAAGCGGATAACCTGGCAAAGCCTGTACAACATGCTTACCAACCCCGATACGCCGGAACTAGTGCAGAAGATGATTTCCGCCCGTACCCCGCAGCAGCAAGGCTAGTCGGCGCCTGCGGCGGTAACGAGTCCGGGGAGGTGAGATGACCGGTGGACGAGACAACTTACGAGCACTATCGCCAGCGCCTGGCAGCCCTGATAAAGAGCCGGGCGCTGCGTTTCGGTGACTTCAAGCTCGCCTCCGGGCAGCGCAGCAATTATTTCATTGACGGCAAGCAGGTCACGATGTGCGCCGAGGGCGCCTACCTGCTGGCGCGCCTGATAGTGGCCAAGCTGAAGGACCTGCAGGTGGACGCCGTGGGCGGGATGGCCATCGGTGCGGACCCCATCGCCGGGGCTGTCGCCGCCATAAGTTTCGCCGAAGGCCGACCCGTGGATGCCTTCATAGTCCGCAAGGAGCGCAAGGAGCGTGGGATGGGCGACCAGGTGGCGGGGCCGCTGAAGGACAAGGCACGCGTGGTGATGCTGGAGGATGTCATAACCACCGGCGGTTCAACGCTGCGAGCCATCGAGGCGCTCAAGGCCGAGTATGACGTTGAAGTCGTCGCCGTCATTGCGATGGTGGATCGCATGCAAGGGGCGCGGGCGAACCTCGCCGCGGCCGGATACGACCTGCAAGCCATTTTTGATGTCACCGAGCTAGGCGTAAATATCCCCCGCTGAGCCGCCGCCTGACGACCTTTTTCCGCCCCACCCGCAGTGTCAAGAAGCGCTGAAGTTGACACGCTACGCTTCTTTTGCATAATATGGGCCGGTCGCTATTGCCAACAAGCAAGGAGCAAAGCCGATGCCTAACGACCTGCTGGCTGAATTGAAGCGCCGGGTGCTGGTGTGCGAGGGAGCAATGGGCTCGATGTTGACCGCCAAGGGTATTGCCTACCGCAATTCAGCCGAGGTCAACCTCAGTCATCCGGAAGCTGTTGTGGATATCCATCGGGCGTATCGCCAGGCGGGAGCGGAGGTGTTCCAGACCAACACGTTCGCCGCCAACCTGCGGATGCTGCAGCGGGCGGGGCTGGCTGACCAGGCCGTGCAGATCCAGGTCCAGGCGGTGCGCCTGTGCCGGGAAGCGGTCGGCCCCGAGGCCTTCGTGGCGGCCGGCGGTGGCCCCGTCGGTGACCTGCTGAAGCCGCTCGGCGACCTGGAGTATGCCGATGTCGTGGCCATCTTCCGCCAGCAGTTTGAGGTGATGTTGGCCCAGCCGGTTGACTTCGTGTTGCTGGAGACCTTCGAGTCGGCCGAGGAGTTGAAGGCGGCGGTGGAAGGAGTACGCCAGGCGGGATGCCGGCTGCCGATTGCAACGACGGTGTCGTTTTCCAATCCCAACGGGCGCAACATGATGGGCCAGGATGGGGCAACGATGGCGCGGGCGATGATGGACATGGGCGTGGACATAATCGGCGCCAACTGCGGCCATCCCCAGGGCCTGTTGATCGCGATGCGCCAGATGGCCGAGATAACCGAACTGCCGCTGATGGCGCAGGCCAATGCCGGTGTGCCGCAGTTGGTCGGGGGGCGGACGGTGTACACTGGTACACCCGAACAATCCGGCAAGCTGGCGGCAGAACTGGTCCAGCTAGGTGTGCGTATCGTCGGGGGATGTTGTGGGACTACTCCGGAACACATCCGCCAGATCGCGCGGGCGGCACATGCCAGCCCCTGAGTACGTTGCAAGAACACAGGGAGGGTCGCTTGTGCAGGATGAACGGCAAAACAATACCGGGCCTGCGTCCACGGCCTTGAAGCGGGACCTGGGGCTGCTGGCCCTGGTTGCCACTGCGGTGTGCACGGTAATCGGTGGAGGAATAAACAACCTTACGGTGGGGATCCAGGCGCGCGTGCCCGGAATAGCGGGCCTGGTGCCTGTCGCCTACGTGATATGTGCAATACCGGCGGTGGCCACCGCGCTGTGCTATGCGGTGCTGGCCACGGCGATGCCGCGCGCCGGGGGAGGCTACATTTACGTTTCGCGGGCGCTGCATCCATTTATCGGGTTCTTGGCTACCTTTTCCAAGTGGCTGGGCTTGGCGGCGGCCGTCGGTGTCATCGCCTACATGGATGTTGACCTGCTGCAGGCCGCTGCCGACTACGGCAACCTCACTGTGCTTGCCGACATACTCAAGACCCCCCAGGCTCACCTGTGGGTACCACTGGTGATGATATGGCTGTTTTGGCTATTGAACGTCCTGGGGGTGCGCACCTATGGTATCACGGTAATAGTTTTGATGTTCCTGATGCTGGCCGGCGGTATCTGCATCATCATTGCCGGCCTGCTCAACACGCCGGCGACGTTTGCGAGCGCTTGGCAGGCGCACTACGGTCATAACGTCGGGCAGGTGGTCGCCGGCGTCCGGCTGGCAGCCGGCGGATGGCGCGAACTGCTGGCTGCCGCCTCCGTGCTGTTCTTTGCATATATCGGGTTTGCCAGCATCTCGCAGGCCGGGGGAGAGGCGCGCAACCCCACCCGCACATTGCCACGTGCTTTCGTCATCGCCACGGCCGTCATCACGGGCTACTACTTCCTGTTTTCCTACGCCGTTTACCGGGTGGCGCCCTGGCAGTTGCTGTACCACCTGACCGCGGTCGAGAAGGCCGGCACCACCGCTCCCCACCTGCTGGGGGTGCTGATGCCCAAGCCGTTGGCCGTGTTCGTGGCCCTGATGGCCGCCATCTCCCTGGCCAACGATATCCCCCCTATCTTGCTGGCCGTCTCGCGGCTGTTTTTCTCGTGGGCACGTGACGGCATTTTCCCCCGCACCTTGGCGGCCATCTCACCACGCTTCCACACACCCCAGTATGCTCTGACCATAAGCGCTACAGTGGCCTCGGTTGTGGTGTTGATTTGCTACTCGGACCGCAGCTTCGCAGCGGGCGTGGACATGATAAACATTGCACTGACCTGCACCTATTGCCTGGTGGCCGTCAGTGTCATCGCGTTCCCGTACCGCAATCCGGAGTTGTACGCCCGGGTGCGGTTCATGCGCAACCGTCCCGCCCAGGTAGTGACGGCGCTTGTGGCGGCAGCGACCGTGGGGATCTTGTTTCTGCAGCAGCTTGTTACGTACGCCGCCGACCTGCAAGCCGATGTGATTGCACTGCTCAAGAACCCGGCGGTGTTGTGGGCGGGCGGCATGGTAGTGGCAGCGGTGATCTTTGCGACCATGTGGCGGTTGCGCGTGGCCGGCGGTTGGGATATGGCCGCGATCTTCCGCACACTGCCGGCCGGCGAGGATCCCGCGGCCACCGAATCCGCCGTCGTCTGAAAACGGGGTTGACAAGCCCTGACTAGAACATACAATATACTGCGCTGTGGGCGATGTACGCACTGTTCTGATCAAGGAGAGTTGACAATGAATCCTGAAGACCTGAAGTTCCATCCGAAACACAGTTGGGTGTCTGGGGGCGAGGAGGCAGTGGTGGGTATCAGCGAGTACGCGGCCGGCGAACTGGGAGACATTCTGTTTGTCGAGTTGCCTGAGGTCGGCAGCACCGTGCAAGCCGGCACGGCAATGGGCAGCGTGGAGTCAGCCAAGACGGTTGCTGACCTGATAGCTCCCGTCAGTGGCGAGGTTGTTGCAGTCAACGAGAGCGTCTATGATGCTCCCGAGGTTATCGGTGAAGACCCGTACGGCGAGGGCTGGTTGGTCAAGATCAAGTTGGCTGACCCATCTGAGCGTGACGCGTTGCTTGATCATGGTGAATACCAGGCTTCGGTCCAAAGCTAGTGTTGCAGCGGAAGGAGGACTGAGTAGATGGAACAAGATGAAAGCGTACGCTTCGACGAAAAGCACTTGTGGGTACGCGACGAAGGCGACGAGATTGTCGTAGGTATCAGTCAATATCTGGCTGACCAGATCGGGGAACTCACAGATATTGAGCTACCGGATGAGGGTTCGGCGATCTTCCGCGGCGATTCGTTCGGGACCATCGAACACAGCAACGAAGTGGTGGAGGAACTGGTAGCGCCGCTCAACGGCGAGGTTCTGCACATCAACGAAGATCTGCTGGAGAACCCCGACCTGCTGCGCGAGGATCCCTACGGCGACGGCTGGCTGCTGATTGTTAATCCCGAAGAGGGATTTGACCTTTCGACATTGATGACCTACGACGAGTACGAAAGTTACATAGACGCGCTCGAGGAAGTGGACGAGGACCTCGATGACCTCGAGGACGACCTGTTTGCCGACGA
>JALGVG010000120.1 GCA_029819875.1 Candidatus Zipacnadia bacterium
GACCCTTTTCCGAATGAAACTATCCAACGCATTCTTTGAGGTCCATTCTCACTTTTTTGGCCGGTACGACCACGATTACGCTAGTGGACGGATGAAGGCATCCCGGCGTACGGTCCTGGAAATCAAGAGCTCACAACCATGCTCCTTCGACGACATTATGCGTCTGTTCGGACGCCCTGTGCAGGACTTGCTCTCCCTTGCGGCTGACAAACCAGCGACAATCCGAAGCATACTGCTCCGCCCTATCTCTGCAACCACTGCCACCCCAAATGCACCACGCAACGAACCCCCTAACGAGGTGCATGCGTATGCCGCATTCAGAGGCTACACCCCAGAGCCTCAATCCTCTCCCCAGTTGCTCTTCACACTTAACGATATGGGGGGCGAGGATGAGGCTACCAAGCGGATCACGGGCTGGCTACGTTTCTATGAAAACGATCGCCACGAGGCATGGCCGCTTCTCGCTTACTTTGGTGTGAAGTACATGCCTATGCGAACCCCGATAGAGCTGCGGTTTTTTCTCCTCATCAGTGGGATAGAGGCATGGAGCCGGACACGCGGGAAGTCTCGCGGTCGCCAATGTCTGCGTTCGAGAATAAAGGACATTGTTACCAGCAATCCCTGGGTTGAGGACGCGGGGCCGCCACAATTACAATCCAAAGCGATAGACGACCTTATCGGCTGGCGCAATTATGTGGCTCACGGAGATGGCAAGAAAAGACCTTGCCGAAGCAAGTATGCTCCGCTGCTGAAGCTAACACAACTGCTCCTCCGGGCTTGTCTGCTTAGTGACCTAGGCTTCTCAGAATGCGAGATCGCCAATATAACAAAGAAAGATGGTTGGTTCCGATGGCTTCAAGAGCGTCTGTCGGACGTCTATGCCTGAAAAAATGGCAGCCAGGATTTTGGGGCAGTTGCCGCGGTTGCAATTAAAGACTTTTCCAAGTGTACCTTACCTTGGAACCAACTACAATGATTTATTTATGGCTAGTTTGAATGAAGTCCGGTGTTCTGTTGCACAGGTTTAGGGGCTTGGGGAGATTATCTCCCTAGCAGACTGTGGGGCCGCGCCCCACAGTCAAAAGCCGCTGTGAAAGGAAGTGCCTTTGATGTTAGCACTTGTCAAGACGCAGAAGGGTGAAGGATTCATTGAAGTCAAGGAGATGCCCGAGCCGCGGCCCCAGCCCAACGAGGTGCTCATCGAGGTGAAGGCCTGCGGGGTGTGCGGGACGGATATTCACGTCATGCACGACGAGTTCCCTTATTGGCCGCCGGTCATCATGGGGCATGAGTTTTCCGGCCAGATTGTCGAGGTGGGCGAGGCGGTCACCATGTGGAAGGGCGGCGAGCGCGTGGTCAGCGAGCCGCACACCCGCGCCTGCGGCAAATGCTACCTGTGCCGCAGCGGCAACATCCAGATCTGCCCCGAGAAGCGCTCGCCGGGCTGGGGCATTCACGGTGGCTTTGCCCGCTACGTCGTAATGCCCGAGCACCTCATTCACAGGATTCCAGATACGATGACCTGGGAGCAGGGCGCCATGGTGGAGCCGACCGCCAACGTGGTCGCCGACATGCTGGAGCGGGCGCGCGTGGAGCCGGAGGACTTCGTGGTCATCATGGGGCCGGGACCGATAGGGCTGACCGCGGCAATGTGCGCGAAAGTGGAGGGGGCGCGCGAGGTGCTTATTACGGGCACCGACGCCGACGAAGCCCTGCGCCTTAAGACCGCCCGCGAGATAGGGGTAGATCACGTCGTGAACGTGCAGCAGCAGGACGTCGAGCAGATTGTGCTGGAGCTGACCGACGGCCGCGGCGCAGACCTGGTCGTCGACTGCAGCGGGGCGCCGGCTGCAATCTCCATGATACCACGCCTTGTCCGCAAGAAGGGCCGCATCTGCGGCATCGGCCTGACCGGCAACCGCCAGGTGCAGTTGGACTGGGATATGCTGATGAAGAAGGTCTGCGACCTGTACTTCAACATGTCCACCTCCTACAGCAGTTGGGATCGTACCATAAGCCTGATTGACAAGAAGATTGACGTGGAGAAGCTCATCACCCACAAGCTGCCCATAACCCGCTGGCAGGAGGGCTTCGAGGCCATCGAGACCCAGCAGGCGTTGAAAGTGATATTGTATCCGGTGTAGCACCAGCACTGACGACGTACTTGGACGGCTCTCGACTTGTCATCTGTCTGCAGCGGAATGCAGCATTGCCATAACACTCTACGCTTCGGAGGTATGTACCGATGTCTGAAAAACTGGGCTTTGGAATAGTCGGTTGTGGCTTGGTTTCACAGTTTCACGGCGCAGCCATAAACGCCAGCGAACAGGCGGAGCTTGTCGCGGCTTTTGATGTCAACCCCGAGCGCCTCGACAAGTTCGTGGGGCAGTACGGCGGGGAGAAGGCGGCCAGCTTCGAGGCATTGCTGGAAGATGAGCGCATTGACGTCATCAATGTGCTTACCCCCAATGCCTACCACGCGCAGTTCGCAATCCCCGCCATGGACGCCGGCAAGCACGTGATAGTGGAAAAGCCGCCCGAGATGACCCTGGAAAAGACCGACGCGATGATTGAGGCCGCAAAGCGCAACAATGTCAAGCTCGCTATTTCGCTGCAGGTACGCTTCCGCAAGCCGATTGAACGAATCAAGGAAGCGATAGACAGCGGGCGCTTCGGCCGCCTGCTGTGCGGCGACACTTTCATGAAATGGTTCCGCCCCACCGATTACTACCTGATGGATGACTGGCGCTCCAAGCGCGAAGAGGGGGCCGGCGTCACCATCCAGCATGCTTTCCACTACATCGACTTGCTGTACCACCTGGTGGGGCCTGTCAAGCGCGTGGAGGCGAAGATGACGAATGTCGCCCATCCCCAGGTGAAGCTCGAAGACACCTTGCTGGCCTTCCTGGAGTACGAGAACGGGGCGTTCGGTGTGGTCGAAGCCTCCACCGGCCTGTGGCCGGGGACCGATATCCGCGTGGAAATCAACGGCGAGAACGGCACGGCCATCATGCAAGGCGAGCGGATGATAACCTGGGAATTCCGCGATGAGCAACCCGAAGACGAAGAGATTCGCCGCCTCGGCTCCGAGCAGATCAAGACCGCGGCCGGCGGAGCGGCGGATTTCGCCTACTTCGAACACCAGTACCTGATCGAGGACATGATCAGGGCCATTGTCACCGACACCCAGCCGCGCGTCACCGCCGAGAGTGCGCGCGGCACCCTGGAGCTGGCCCTCGCCATGTACAAGAGCGCCGACGAGGGGCGGCCGGTTGACTTGCCGCTGCAGTGACGGCCGACGTTGACGGCAAATGTTTTCACGAGAGAGGGAATCATGATGAAAGATGCCACACCGCAGCTTTTTGCCTCGGGTCTTGCTTTCCCCGAGGGCCCTTGTTTCGACCGGGAGGGCAACTTGTTTGTGGTCAACTGCCGCAGCGGTGACATATCCCGAATATCGCCGGACGGGCGGGTGAGCTGCTTTGCGAACACCGGCGGCTCACCAAACGGCGCAGCCTTTGCCGCCGACGGCAACCTGTATATCTGCGAAGCCGGGCTGGGCCAGCTTCTCGTTGTTCATCCCGACGCCACCTGGGAGGTGTTCGTCGACCGGTGCGACGGCCAGCCGCTGCGCAGCCCCAATGACCTCGTCTTCGACCAGTTCGGCAACCTGTACTTCACCGACCCCGGCGGCTCCAATCCCGACAATCCCATCGGCACCGTCCATTTCGTCACGCCCGGCGGGGAGATTACGAAAATCGACGAGGGGATGCAATTCCCCAACGGCATCGCCCTCTCCGGCGACGGGCGGACGCTGGTCGTCGTGGAAACCTACCCGCGCTGTGTATGGCAGTACGACGTTGTCCGCCCCGGTGTGGTGACCAACAAGCGCATGCTGTGGCAGTCAGATGACGAACGGAATCTGCCCGACGGGATGGCCTATGATGAGCAAGGCAATCTGTACCTGGCCAGCTTCGGCACCGGCCTGATCGATGTCATCTCCCCGCAAGGAGAGACGGTGCGGCAATATGAAGCAGGGGGTCTTAGACCCACCAACGTGGCCTTCGGCGGGCCGGACTTTTCCACGATCTACATCACCGAGTGCGAGACCGACTGCGTGTACACCCTCGACGTGGGGATGAAAGGTTTGCGGCTGTTTCCCGACCAGGCCATGCAAGACGACTGCTGACGGCCGAGTGCAGAAAACGGGAGGTAAGAGCCGTGAAGATCCTGGCTATTCAGACCAGCCCCAACCACGAAGGCTTGACAGCCACCTGCGCCCGCCAGGTGTTGCACGGCGCCCGGCAGGCAGGCGCCGAGGTCGAACTGGTGCACCTCTGTGATCTGGATATCCAAAGGTGCCGCCAGTGCGAGGACGGGTGGGGCGCCTGCCGCAGCGAGGGCTGCTGCGTCATCGAGGATGACTTTCCCGCCGTGCGCGAGAAGCTGTGGGCCGCCGATGCCTTGGTGCTCAGTACCCCCGTCTACTATGGTGACCTCAGCGAATCGTGCAAGGCGTTCCTGGATCGCCTCCGCCGCTGCGAGGCGCCCCGGGCAGAGGCCAATAAGCTGCGCGGCAAGCCGGTGCTGGGCATTGCCGCGGCCGGCGGAGGTGGTGGAGGGACGGTCACGTGCATGTTCACATTGGAACGCACCTTCAGCCACATCGGCATGGAAGTCTTCGACCTGCTTCCTGTAAAGCGCCGCACCAAGGAGTATGTCCTGCCGGCCCTGGAAGGGGCCGGGGAGGCGCTGGCGCGGTGGACCGCCGCCTCGGCCGGCTAAAGCCTCTGGCAAAGAGCAATGATGCCTTCAGGAGGGTAAATGATGAACATCGCTTTAATCGGCCTTCACGGCCACTACGGGGTGGTGCTGGAGGGCGTAAAGTTGATGGAGGATGTCAATGTCACCGCCGTGTGGGATTATGACCGGGCGCGCGCCGAGGAACTGGCGCGCTGGGACGGTCACAGGGAGCCGCCGAAAGTGTACGACGATTGGCGGCAACTGCTCGACAATGAACAGATCGACATCATGTGCTCCAACCTCTACCACAATCACCAGGCCGAGGTCTTGCTGGAGTGCTGCAAGCGGGGGATAAACCTGCTGCCCGAAAAGCCGCTCACCTACTCGTGGGCGGAGTACGAGCAGGTGCGCGAGGCGGTCGAAGAAAGCGGCGTCTTCCTGTCCATGCTGCTGACAATGCGCTTCGAACCGCAGTACAGCAAGATTCGGCAGATCGTCGGGGCGGGGCAGATCGGCGAGGTGGTCCAGGTTACCTCGCAAAAGTCATACAAGCAAGGCGACAGGCCCGACTGGCAGCGGGACCGCACCACCTTCGCCGGCATCATCCCCTTCATCGGCGTCCATGCCCTCGACCTGATACGCTGGACTTCCGGCCGCGAGATAGTGGAGGTGATGGCCTACCACGGCAACATCGGCAAGCCACAGTACCGCGATATGCAGAACCAGGCCACGGTGCTGGCCCTGCTGGACAACGGCGCCTCGGCCTCGGCACGCCTCGACTTCTGCCGGCCGGCCGCGGCTCCCAGCCATGGGCACGACCACCTGCGCGTTGCAGGTACCGACGGCATAGTGGATACCGAGCGCACCGATGACACTTACCTGCGGCTGATAACGCACAGCCAGCCGCTGACCATCATCGAGCCGCAGGAAGTCGAGCCGCAGTTGGTCAACTACGTGCGGGCGCTGCGCGGAGAGACGCAGTGCGTCTGCCCGGCTGAAGACGTGTGGCGTATCACCGAGATCTGCCTGCGGGCCCGCGACGCGGCTTACACCGGCAAGCCTCAGAAGGTCTGACGGCTTCGGTGCCTAGGGTCGGCGCTTGTGCCGGCATGCCTTACCGATGAACTGCAGGAGTTGCCCGGCAGGCGGCGAATGTGTGGTACTGAGGGAGGGATGACAAATGCCATACTGCCCACAATGCGGTGCCGAAGTGTCGGAGTCCGATACGAAGTGCCCCAATTGCGGTGCGCTGCTGAGGCCGCCACAGGCTGCCGGCACCCCTGATACGGAGGGCGAAGCGGCCACGACGGCCGGCGCCCCCCAGCCGCCAACCCCTGCTCCTGCCACCACGCCTTCTTCAACCACCGCTGCAGCTCCCACGTGGGCCATCTGGTCCCTCGTTTTAGGGATCCTGTCTTTCATTTTCTGCCCCGTGTGTGCTCCCTTCGCCATTTGGACCGGCGTGGTCTCCAACCGCCAAGGCGAAAACAACGGCATGGCCCTGGCAGGGATCATCCTGGGCATCATCGGCTGCATTTCGCTTGCTATAGCCATTGTAGTGGGTGTTGCCTACCTGCTCTTCCTCTTCGGTATCATCGGCGCAGGGCTGGCCTCCAGCAAGTTCGATATAATCCTGCCGTTCCTGTTGTAAGGGACAGTGCCGCCGGGCAAAGTTCAAGCCCGCCGCAACACGCTGCCGGCGGGCTTGTCTGGCCGCGGGAGTCTTACCGCTGTCTATTGCAGCGCCTCTTGTATCCTCTGCAGGCCCTTCTCGATATCCTCCATCGAGCAGGCGAAGCTTATTCTTATGTAGCCGGGTGTGCCGAAGGCGCTGCCGGGTACCAGGCTCACCCAGAACTCTTCCAGCAGGCACATGGCAAGGTCCTCGTCCGTTTCGATGCGCCGTCCCCTTATCTCGCGCCCCAGGCAGGCGGAGATGTCCGGAAAGACGTAGAACGCCCCGCCGGGCGTAGGACACTGCACACCCTCCATCGCCTGCAGTGCCGGCACGATCATGTCCCGCCGCTTTTCGAACTGCCGGCGCATCGCCTCCACCGACTCCTGCGGGCCGGTAAGCGCTTCCACCGCCGCCCACTGGGCGATGGAATTGGGGTTGGAAGTCGCCTGGCTCTGGATGCTTGAGCAGGCCGCCACGAACTCCTCGGGCCCCAGCAGCCAGCCGATGCGCCAGCCCGTCATGGAATAGGTCTTTGCCACACCGTCGGCGATGATGGTGCGCTCAGCCATCCCCTCCACATGAAGCGGGCTGAAATGCTTGCGTCCATCGTACAGCAGGTGCTTGTATATTTCATCCGAAACGATAACCAGGTCGTTTTGGGTGGCGATTTCACACAACCCCCGGACGGTCTCCTCGGTAAGTACCGCTCCCGAGGGGTTGGAGGGGCTGTTGATGAGGATTGCCACGGTGCGGTCGCCGACCGCGTCGGCTACCATTTCCAGGTCAGGCTGAAAGTCATCCGCCCCGCTGGTGGCGATTACCTTCACTTGCCCGCCGCACAACTCGATCTGCGCCGGGTAGCTGACCCAGTACGGTGCAAAGACGATCACCTCGTCGCCGGGGTTGATGAGCGCCTGCCAGATGTTCATCAGCGCATGCTTGCCGCCGTTGCTGACGCATACCTGCGACGGCTTGTAGGTAACGCCCAGGTCGGCGGCGGTCTTCCGGCAGATGGCCTCCTTCAATTCGGGAATCCCCGAGGCCGGAGTGTACTTGGTCTTGCCTTCCACCAGTGCGCGGCGCGCCGCTTCACAAATATTCTCCGGGGTAGGGAAGTCAGGCTCTCCCACGGCAAATGATATGACGTCCTTGCCCTCGGCCTTCAACTGCTTGGCCTTGGTAGCCATCCCGATAGTCGGCGAAGGCTTGATATTCTGTGCGCGAGTTGACAGTCTGA
>JALGVG010000121.1 GCA_029819875.1 Candidatus Zipacnadia bacterium
AAACCCACCAGCATCTTCGTCAAGGCCGCGGCAGTCGGCGGCGAGAGCACCGCCCAAAAGGTGCTCAACATCATCAAGCGCCGCCTGTATGCCATGAGCAACATCCGTGAGCCGATCACGCAGGTGCAGGGCTCCGACCGCATCATTGTCGAGTTGCCCGGCGTCAAGGACCCCGAGGAAGTCAAGCGCATTCTGCAAAAAACGGCCATCGTCAAGTTCGTGCTGATCCCCGACAGGTACGAAGACCCCAATCCCGGTGATGACCTGTACGACGAGTGGCGCGACAAGCAGACCGGCCAGATGGTTAGCTGGGAGCAGGTGCTGTCCGAGTCGAAGGTTGTATTCTGGGGCAGTGACCTCAAAAGCAACGCCACTGTCGCCCCCGGCGACCACAACGACTGGGTGGTGCTCTTTGAGCTGCGCGATGACAAGAAGCAGGAATTCGCCACCTTCACCCGCCGCAACGTGAACCGCTTCATGGCGATCGTGCTTGACGATCAGTGCCAGATGGCACCGCGGATCGAGGAGGAAATCGCCAACGGATCGGGCCGCATCACCGGGGATATGTCGCTGGACGAAGCCCGGGAACTCAAGCTGCTGCTCAATGCGGGTGCGCTGCCCGTCCCCCTGGAGATAGTCGAGGACCGCACGGTCAGCGCCACCTTGGGTCAAGACAGTATCCGCCAGAGCTTGTTCGCCGCCTTGGCAGGCCTGCTGGTCGTAGGCATTTTCATGATAGCCTACTACAAGCTGCCGGGCGTACTGGCCGACATCGCCCTGCTGCTGTACGTGTTGTTGATGGTGGCGCTGATAGCTGCCCCCAACGTCTTGAAGCTGTTCCAGGGCATCGGCTCGGTAACCCTCACCCTGCCGGGTATCGCCGGCATAATCCTGTCCATCGGCATGGCGGTCGATGCCAATATCATCATCTTTGAACGGTTGAAGGAAGAATTGTGGGCCGGCAAGTCTATCCGCAGCGCCGTGAAAGACGGCTTCGACCGCGCCTGGACTGCCATCTTGGACGGCAACGTCACAACGCTCATTACGGCGGCTGTCCTGTATTTCCTGGGCACAAGCTTGATAAAGAGCTTCGCCGTAACCCTGTTCCTGGGTGTCGCCCTGTCGCTGTTTACAGCCGTCACCGTTACCCGCTGGCTGGTAACCATGGTGGCTTACAGCCGACTCGGTGACCATCTCATACTGTTCGGAATTAAACGGACGGACATCAGTTCCTAAGCTTTCCATCTCCCGCGGTGGTGGTGGGGACAGGCCCTAAGGAGGTTATTCGTACGTGGATTTCTTTCGGCGGCAGAATTGGGATATTGTAGGAAAGTCGCCTTATTGGTTCACAATCTCGGCCCTCATCATCGTGACCGGCCTGGTCATGATGTTCACCAAGGGGTTGAACCTGGGCATTGACTTTACCGGCGGCAGCCTTTTCACGTTCTCCTTCCAATCCGACATTGTCGGTCCCGGCCAGGATGCGGCCACCACGATCGCCAAGGTACGTGCAGCGCTCAAGCCTGCCGGCCTGGAGGGCAGTTCCATACTCGTGGCCGGCACTCGCGAGGTACTCATCCGCACCCATGCCCTTACCGACGAGACGCGCCGCGAGCATGAAAGAATACTTCAGGATGTCCTCGCCAACACCCTCGGCAGCATTGGCGGCACCGTAAAGCTGGAAAGTACCGACTTTGTCGGACCGGTGGTGGGTGCTGACCTCAAGCGCAGTGCCCTATGGGCGCTGTTCCTCGGCAGCATTCTCATCATCATATATATAACCATCCGCTACGAGCTGCGCTTTGCCATCGCCGGTTGGGTGGCGCTTTTGCACGACGTGCTCGTCCTGGTCGGTGCCATGGCCATTCTCCAGGTCCCCCTCAACAGCCCGTTTGTGGCCGTCATACTGACTGTATTGGGATATTCCATCAACGACAGTGTCATTATCTTTGACCGTATCCGGGAGAACCGTCGTTTGCATCGCGGGGCGGATTTTGCCAACACCGTCAATGCCAGCTTGCTGCAGACCATGGCCCGCTCCATTAACACCATGGTCACGACGCTGTTTCCTCTCATCGCGCTGTTTCTGCTTGGCGGGCCTAGCATCAGCGGCTTCGCCTTGGCCTTGATAATCGGCATAACGTCGGGTGGATACAGCTCCATTTTCATCGCCGCTCCGCTGGTGGTCATCTGGCACCGGCGCGCCCGCCAGCGCGCGCAGCTTGCCGCCGTGACGCCGGCCGCCCAGCGTCGCCCGCAACCGGCGCGGCCGGCACCTGCAGCGCAACCGACGCCGGAAGTCGAGCCGACCGCCACAACCCCCGCCCCGGTGAGCAGCGCCGTGGCTGCCATGCAGCGCGCGCAGGAGGCTGCCCAGGAAGAGAAACGCGCGCAACGCCGTGCACGCCGCAAGCTGAAGCAAAGCCAGAAGAAAGCCTCCAAGAAAAGCAAGCGACGCAAGAAGCGGCATTGAGAATAGCAGGTACGAGCGCAAAACACCCTGGTAAGTCTCTGCCTGTCCTCGACTGGATATCTGTGGCATGTATGGATGACGCAAGGGGCGGCGGCCGGTGCGTACCGCGGCCGCCAAGTAGCCTGCAAGGAGCAACTGCAATGAGCAAGCCGCCCTCCCACGGACTGCCCGGCTACCGCGCGGCTGCCGAGCTGGTAAGAAAGCAGCAGGGAAAGCACCTGCTGGCGCTGTATGCCAGCGCCTGCAATTGCGCCCGACAACTGGAGGCTGCAATCGTGGACGGGCAATCCCCCACGGGCTATGGTGCGCCTCTGGCCCCGCTTGCTCCTGACCAGGCCCAGGCCGTTCTCGCCCCGGTGCGCCAGTACGTGGCAGACTTTCGTGCACTTGTCGAACAGTGGGCGCCCGACGAGCTGGTCGGCTTCGAAACATGCCAGTCGCGCGAAAACACACTTGTTTGGGCCTCCAACCTCCTTGAAAACCTCAGGCAGTTGGCCGAAGAGCTGCATCCACGACGGCTGCGCCGATATGGTGCCGGCCTCTCGAGCATGAATGAAGCCATGACGCAGGCCTGCCGCCGACTTTTGTCGCTCATCGAGCAGGCCCGTGATGCCCTCGAGGAGAAGTAAAGAAGGGTTGCAGGTGCGGGCTTACCGCAGCGCCTGTACGGGGGAACCTGTTGCTTGTGTCCCTGCCCGTGTAATACCCGGGGGCGCAAAGACGGCGGCCGGTTAAGGAAGGGAAGAGTATGCAGCTACAACGACTACTGGAAATCCTTGAGCATGAAGGCCCCCGCCCGACCGAGGAGTTGGCCACGCGGCTGGGCTGCAGCACCCAAGAGGTGGAAGAGGCCCTCGCCGAAGCGCGCCGACGCGGGTGGCTGCTGCGCTACAGTGCCTTGATAAACTGGGAGAAGCTCGACGTGCCCCGCGTGTTCGCCTTCATCGAGGTCGAGGCTACCCCCGAGCATGGCACCGGCTTTGATCACCTGGCTGACTATATCGGACGCTTTGAAGAGGTGCACTCGGTTTACCTGATGTCGGGGCGTGCCGACCTGACCGTCGTCGTGCAGGGCACCGATTTTCGGGAAATCGCCCGCTTTGTCGCCGAGAAGCTGGCCCCCACCCCCGGAGTCAAGGCCACGGCCACCTCGTTTGTCCTCAAAACGTACAAGATGGAAGGAGAGCTTCTGACCGACCAACCCGGCAACAGCAGATTGGCGGTGTCTCCGTGAGTAAGCGTCGCAATTGCATGGTCAACGAGCAAGTAGCCGCCATGCCCCCTTCGGGCATCAGGAGGTTTTTTGACCTCGTCCAGGAGATGGAAGAAGTTATCAGCCTGGGCGTCGGCGAGCCGGACTTTCCCACTCCCTGGAAAATCTGTGACGCCGCCGTCGATGCGATGCGCCACGGACGAACCTCGTACACCAGCAATGCCGGGCTGCTGGAATTGCGCGAGGCTATCGCCGAAGACCTCTATCGCCGCTATGGCGTCCAGTATGATCCGGCGACGGAGATAATGATTACGGCCGGCGTCAGCGAGGGCATGGATGTGGCGATGCGCGTGCTGCTCAACCGCGGTGACGAAGTCATCGTGCCCCAGCCATGCTATGTTTCGTACATGCCTTGTGTGGAATTAGCCGGCGGCTGCGCGGTGCCTTTGCAGACCAGCGAGCAGAACGAGTTCAAGCTCCTGCCCGATGCCTTGTCAGCCGCTGTCACCGAGCGGACACGCGCCCTTGTCATCGGTTATCCCAACAACCCTACCGGCGCCGTGATGTCCCGCGCCGACCTGTTGCCCATCGCCAAGCTGGCCGACCGTCATGACCTGGTCGTTATTTCCGACGAGATCTATGCGCATCTGACCTACAACGGGTCGCATACCTGCTTCGCTTCCTTGCCGGGCATGAAGGAACGCACCCTGCTGCTGAACGGCTTTTCCAAGGCCTATGCCATGACCGGCTGGCGGTTGGGCTACGCCTGTGGACCGGCCGAAGTGATCGAGGCGATGGTCCGCATACACGGCTACACGGCGCTGTGCAGCTCGATTATCGCGCAGTTCGGTGCCCTGGAGGCGTTGCGGAACTGCGAGGCGGAAATGCGCGCCATGGTGCAGGCGTATGACGAGCGCCGCAGGATGTTCGTAAAAGGCCTCAACGACATCGGCTTGCCCTGCTTTGAGCCCAAGGGCGCCTTCTATGCCTTCCCCTCCATCCGCAGCACCGGCCTGGCGTCCGACGAGTTCGCACGCAGGTTGTTGTTTGAAGAAAAGGTTGCCGTTGTTCCGGGTACGGCGTTCGGCGCCTCCGGCGAGGGCTTCGTACGCTGCACCTACGCCACCGGCATGGACCAGCTCAAGGAAGCCTTGGACAGGATCGCCCGGTTCCTTGAGCGCTTGCGTCACTAACCCTGGATAGTACTCGACGGCCCCTGCAGGTGCCTGAGGATATGCGGGTCACAAGTCCGTCACCTACACCAGCTACACCTCCACGGCCGCTGCCGTTGTGGCAGTTGCTGGGCCTGGCGATTGTTTCCGGGCTGCTGCTCTTTGCAAGTTGCCCGCCCTTGGACCTCGGCCCGCTTGCTTTCGTGGCTGTCGTCCCCCTGTTTGTCGGGCTGCTGCGCTGCCGGCGCCCGCACCTAGGTGCCTTGGCCGGGCTTGTCTGCGGGCTGGTCTTCTTCGGGCTGCTGCTGAACTATATTCGCATGTTCGGGCTGCTGCCGTGGCTGGCCCTTACCATCTTCCAGGCGCTGTTCATCGCCGTTGCAGGCTGCCTGATCGCCCTGCTGGCTGCTGCTCGCTTGTCGTTGCTCACGATCCTAGGCACGGCCGCAGCTTGGACCCTGGCCGAGTTCCTCCGCGGGCACGTGGGGCCGGTCTCCTTCACCTTCGGCCAGCTTTGCTATACCCAGCACGATGTGCCTGCGGTGCTGCAGGTCGCCGGCGTGTTCGGCCCGCAGGCAGTGACTTTCGTCGTGGTACTGGCAGGCGCTGGACTGGCCGCTGCCGTGCTGGCGGGTGCTGATCGGCGGCTGCGTGCCAAGCTGGTTGTGCAAAGCTACGGCCTGGTGCTGTTGGTTTACCTCAGTGGAGGCCTGACAATCAATGCCGTCAAGCACCAGGTTCAATCATCAACCGCCCGTTCCTCGTTCACGGTCTCCGCGATACAGGGCAATGTTCCCATCGGCTTGCACCCTACACAGGCGGACGTGGAACGCTGCAGGCGCACCTATGTGCGCATGACCGAAGGGTTACTGCCCGGAAGCGACCTGGTGGTATGGCCTGAGAGCGCGTTGCCCGTCTTCTTGAATCGAGCGCCGGACTACCTCGGGTCAGTGGCGCACCTCGCAGAGCAAGTGGCAACTCACCTGCTCGTGGGGGCGCTGGAACAGGACAGCGAAGGCCGCGTTTACAACACGGCGTACCTGTTCGCGCCGGACGGCCGCATCGTTGATCGCTACCGCAAGGTTGACCTCGTACCCTTCGGCGAATACGTCCCCGGTCGCGACAAGTTCAATTTCCTGCAGCGCTATCCCATCCGTCCTTTTGACTTTACCCCGGGCCGGTCCCGCAACCTGCTGCACGTCAAGGGCCAGCCCCTGGGGGTGCTCATCTGTTTCGAGGGTATCTTCGCTGCCCCGACCCGGCAACTGTGCCGCAAGGGTGCTACCATCCTGGTTCTTATCACCAGCGATGCATGGGCCGACAACAGGGCCGAGGTGCTGCAGCACTCCACCATAGCCACCCTCCGGGCCGTGGAAGCACGCAGGTACGTTGTGCGTGCGGCTACGATGGGACGGTCGGCTATCATCGCCCCCTGGGGCGAGGTCGTCGCCGAGGTCCCCGCCTTCACCTCCGGCGTAGCAGATGCCACCATCCAGCCACTGTCGGGCCTCTCGCTGTACCATAGGTGGGGTCCCGGGCCGCTGGTGGTTTTGTTGTGTGCCTTTTGGATGCTTGCCAGGCTCAATATCGTGCGCAGACAAGTCCTGTCCACAGGAGGCGAGCATGATGAAACGTTCGGAGATTAACGCCGTGCTTGCAGAATGCGTGCAATTCTGCAAGGCGCAGAACTTTAATCTGCCCCCCTTCGCATTCTGGTCCCCTGAGCAGTGGACCAAGGCCGGTCATGAATACGACGAAATCCGCGACTGCCGGCTGGGGTGGGATATTACCGACTTCGGCCAAGGGCGCTTCGAGGAAGTAGGCCTCAGCTTGTTCACTATCCGCAACGGCAGCACGAAGTTTGCCCAGTATACCAAGCCCTACTGCGAGAAACTGCTGATCGTCGGCGAAGGCCAGGTTACGCCCTTCCACTTCCACTTCAGCAAGATAGAGGACATTATCTGCCGGGCGGGCGGTAACTTGCTCGTGCAGGTCTACAATGCCACGGAGGATGAACAACTTGCCGATACCGACGTACCCGTCAGCATTGACGGACGCCGCTTCACTGTCGCCGCCGGCACGATACTGCGCCTCACTCCCGGCGAGAGCATTACCCTTCCGCAGCGCAATTACCACAAGTTCTGGGGTGAAGAGGGCAAGGGCAAGGTGTTGGTCGGCGAGGTGTCGGCGGTCAACGACGACGAGGTTGACAACCGCTTCCTGGAGCCGCTGGGCCGCTTCCCCGCCATTGAGGAGGACGAGCCGCCCTTGTACCTGTTGTGCAACGAGTATCCCCCCGCCCCTGAGTAGTCGCCTTGTGTACGGGCCGGAACCTGTCGGCCTTGCACCTGCCCGGACGGTCGCCAAGTCCCATTGTCTTATGTCTGCGGGCAGGTCGTGGGCGGCGGGCGGCGAAACTGTCAGCTCCGAAAACTTGCCCCTATAGGAGGAGTTTGCGTGCAGCCATCTGATGCCATCTTTCAGCAGCGGGGACGATTCGTCTATGCCATCGCCGGCGACTACGCCGTGGCCTACGACCGCTTGGCCGGCGGTGTGATGACCCTCGGATTGCGCAGGGATTGCCCGGGCCCTGAAGTCTCTCCCTCGGCGCTGGCAAACCCCGGCCTGGTTGCGCCGCCCTGCCTGCAACCGGTCGTCGGGCCGCTGGCCGCGCGCATCCGCCTGGTATGCACCGCCCGCCCCGACAGCGGCGATTATGACAG
>JALGVG010000122.1 GCA_029819875.1 Candidatus Zipacnadia bacterium
AGCTTCTTCCACACCTCGTCGCAGGCCTTGAGGGTCTCGGCATCCAGCGGGCCGCCCTCCAGCGCCGCCAGGTTCTGATCGAGGTGCTCCATGCGGCTGGCTCCCAGCAATATGCAATCCACCTGCGGATTGCTCAACAACCACTGGAACGACAGCTCAACCAGCGACTTGCCCGCCCCGTCGGCGATCTTCTGCAGCGCCTGCACGGCCTCGAAGTTGTCCCGGTGCCAGTAGCGATCCAGGTACATCGGGTTGCCGTCAAAGCGGCTGCCCTCCAACGGGTGCTCGATATCCTTGTGCTTGCCGGTCAGAAGGCCGCCTGCCAGCGGGTTGTACACGATAAGTCCCATCTGAAATTCCCTCAGGAATGCCAGGTGTTCTTGCTCGATGCCGCGAGCCAGCAGGTTATACATCTGCTGGGCCACCACCGGCTGCTCCCACCCGTACTTGTCGCATATCCACAGCGCCTGGCAGATCTGCCACGACGCGTAGTTGGAGATGCCGATATAGCGCACCTTGCCGGCGTGTACCAGGTCGTTCATCACCGACAGCGTCTCGGCCAGCGGTGTCTCGTAATCGGGCTGGTGAAGATAATAGATGTCCAGGTAGTCGGTGCCCAAGGCCCGCAGGCTGTTGTCGATCGCCTCCAGGATATGCCGCCTGGACAACCCCTCGTCGTTGGGCCGATCCCCTACCCGTCCGCGCACCTTGGATGCCACTATCACGTCATCGCGCCTCCCCCTGAGCGCCTTGCCCAGGATGACCTCCGAGCGCCCCTCCGTGTAGATGTTGGCGGTGTCAAAGAAGTTGATGCCCGCCTCCAGGCAGCGGTTGACCATCGCGATGCTGGCCTCTTCGTCTGTCTGCCCGCCGAAGGTCATCGCGCCCATGCAGACGCGGGAAACTCGTAAACCTGTGCCCGTCAGAGTTATGTACTCCACGATCACATCTCTCCTTCGTTGAATTGATGACCGCTGTAAGTTTCTACGCGCAAACCGCCCTGTCCTTTGCCGGGCGGGAAGGTGCCCCGGGCTGGGCGGGGAATTGTCAACCAGAGCGCAAATTAATCTGCTATCGGAGAGTCTGGGCCATGAAAGTCGCGATTATGCCCGTATGTATGCGTATGCAGGACGCCTACGAAGCGATGAGAACCGCCGCGCAGATGGGGGTAGAGGGAATCCACCTCACCGTGGATTGGGCCGATTTCTCCCTCGATGAAATGACCACTGAAAAGTGCAACCAGGTGCGTGCCTTCGTCGAAGACCTGGGCCTGGAAATATCGGCTGTCAGCGGAAGCAGCGGGGACCTGGGCGAGCCGGCCGATAAGTGCGTGAAGCTGGAAAAGGCCCGCCGCTCACTGGAGGTGGCCCGTGATCTGGGTTGCGGCATCTGGCAGAGCCACATCGGGATCGTACCGGCTGACAAGAGCGATCCGCGCTGGTCAACCTACGTGGACCTGCTGCGCGGCATCGCCGCCCTCGGCGAGCAGATCGGCGCGTGCCTGGCCATCGAGACCGGCCCCGAACCGCCCCGCGTGCTGGCGGAGCTGATACAGGAAGTGGGCAGTGACGCCATTCGCATCAACTTCGACCCGGCCAACCTCATCATTTGGCCTGCACTGCTCGCCCAGCGCAACAACCTGCCCTATGACAAGGCCCAGGCGTTTGCCGATTTCGACCCCATCGCCGGCGTCCGTCTGTTGATGCCGTACATCGTTCACACGCACGTCAAGGACGCCCGCGTCAGCGATGACGGCCAGTACCAGGAGGTGCCGCCGGGGGAGGGCATGGTGGATTGGCCTGCTTATATCCAGGCACTGCGCAACGCCGGCTACGACGGCTATTTTGCCATTGAGCGGGAGAGCGGCCCGGATCCGGTGGGGGATATGCGACGCACCGTGCAGTTCTTGCGTGGCCTGTGACCAGGCCGCAGCGCACGGCGCCGCTGCCTTTGCATATAGATGTTACCCTGTACCAGCACGCCGTTGGGCGACATGCGGAGGCCAGTCAGGAGGGAACATTCGTGCGCACGACGATATTGTTGACAATAACAATCTCCCTGCTGAGCTATGGAATGGCGGCGGGGCAACTGTACTACACCCCGCCGGTTGTATCCGTGCCCCAGGTGAGCGACGCCCCGCAGTTGGACGGGGTCCTGGATGAGCCGGCTTGGAAGGCCGCCGCCACCCTCAGCAACTTCATCCTGATGGGCGGCCGCGACGTGCCCCGCTATCCCACCGAAGTGCGCCTGATGTTCGACGCCGATAACCTGTATATCGGCGCCCGCATGTACTCGGCCCCCGACCAGGCGCTGAAGGCTGATGCACTGCACCGCGACGGCCCTGTCCAGGATGACGACTACCTGGCGCTGGTCATTGATACCCAGTGCACGCGCCAAAACTGCGCTGTGCTGATGGTTAACCCTGCCAACACGCATTATGATGCATTCAACGGCGATGCAACGGAGAATTTCAAGTGGGAAAGCGCCGTCAAGGTCCTCGATGACGGCTGGGTTGCCGAACTGGCCCTGCCGTTCCGCGGAAACGTTACCCCTCAACCCAACGACCGGTGGCTTCTCAGCGTGGTGCGCAGCGCCCCCGGCGAGAGTGAGATCTCTGCCTGGTGCCTGCACGAAGCCGCCCTTGTCGAGCCGGAGGCCCTCGGCACCCTCATCTTTGCCGGCCCGCAGTTGACGGCCCAGATTGATGACCTGGGGGCGCAATGGCTCGGTGAAAACACGGCGTGGCTTACCGTCCACAACCTCGCAGCCCAGCCGGCCGCGTTCAAGCTGAACGTCCGCGTCACCGGCCGCAACAAGTACGGCCACTACTTTGCCGCCCTCAAGCAGCAACTGGCGGCCCATAGCTGGGAACAGTTCCAGGTCCCTTACCGCGTGGTGCAGGACGGCCCGGGCACGGTGCTGTTCTCCCTGACGGATGCTGAGGGGCGCACGGCGTGGCGTTCGGCGCCCTATCCGTTCAGCACTCCAACTATTTCCGAGCCGCTGGACCAGACACTGGAGGAGATCACCCGCGCCTGGACGCTGTGGGGAAGGCTGCCCGAGGGGCAGGCCAAGGACGACTTGCGTGCCAGGCTCGACCAACTAAGCGAACGGTGGCGCTACCTGGATCAGCGTTACAGCACCTGGGAACACATCGTCCGGCCCCAGGCGATGGCCATGCAGCTTGAGGCCGAGCGCATGTTGGAGGAAGCCAAAAAGTTGCGGGCGGAAATTGAAGCACAGATGGCGGCTGAGGGCGACTGACACCCTCACACTCCCCTCACCGCGCGCCAATCAGCAGGCGGCCTCCGATAAGTCCGCTATCGAATCGAGCACGAAGTCCGGCTGCAGGGAGCTGCTTTGCAAGTCCTGACGGCTCGTTGCGCCGCTCAGCACCAGGGCCGTGGCGCAGCCGGCCGCTTTCCCCACTCCCACGTCGGTTTGCAGGCGATCGCCAACCATGAGCGCCCGTTGGCAGGGCACACCCAGTCGCTTCAGCGCCATCTGTACCATCAGCGGCGCCGGCTTGCCCGCCACCGCCTCCACCTTGCGCCCGCTGGCCGCCTCCAGGAACGCGATGAATGCCCCGCTGTCGGGCAGAAAGCCGCCGGGCACCGGGCAGGCGACATCAGGGTTGGTGGCAAAAAAACGCGCGCCTGCCAGCAGCGCCTGGGTGGCCTCGTTCAGCTTGTCGTAAGTGACGGCCCGATCCCAGGAGACCACCACCGCCTCCGCCTGCCTCGCCTGCTCAACGATGCGGATGCCCGCCCCCTGCAATTCCTCGATAAGCGGCTGCTCGCCTATCACCAGCACGCGTCCTGCCGGCAATTCCTGCTGCAAGAACAAGGCGAGAGCTGCCGAGGAGTTGACAATATCCTGCGGGCTTGCGGGAATGCCCAGGCGCGTGAGCTTGTCGGCGTACGATGCGCAATCGGCGATCGGCTTGTTTGACAGGAACGCGATTTTCTTCCCTGCGGCCCTCAAGCCGGCTATCACCCGGTCGGCTCCGGCAATCAGTTCCTCCCCCAGGTACACGGTGCCGTCCAGGTCAAACAGGTAGGCCTCAAAGCTGCTCAGCGACAAGCGGGGCATCTGTCACTCCTGCCACGCAGGGTCTGCGGCTATTGCGTTTACTGTGGCGGCCAGCAGTTCCCACAACCGGGGGCGCATCTTATCCATCACCTGGTGAACCTCGTCAACCGTCAATCGCTGCCGGCTTATGCCGGCGGCAAAGTTGGTGACGACGCATACACTTGCATAACACAGGCCGGCCTCGCAGGCGAACACCACCTCCGGCACTCCCGTCATCCCCACCAGGTGGCCGCCGAGGGCCGCGAACATCCGTATTTCAGCCGGTGTCTCAAAGCGCGGCCCTTCCGTGCACACGTACGTCAGCCCGTCGCGACACGGCATCCCCAGCCGGCCGGCCTCGCTGACGAGCAGCTCGCGCAGCCGCGGGCAGTATGGCTCCGTCATGTCCACGTGCACGATCTTGTCGCAAGACCGGTCAAACAGCGTGTGCGGACGGCTGCGCGTGAAGTCAATAAACTGCGCCGGCGTTGCCAGGCTGCCCGGCGGCAGGTCCTCCAGCAGCGAGCCGACCGCGTTGGTGGCAATAACATTCCGGCAGCCCAGCAGCGCCAACGCCTCGATGTTGGCCTGGTAGTTGATGGCGTGCGGTGGGATGTCTGCGGCCGGACCATGGCGACATAGGAAGGCGATGTCCGCCTCCCCCAGCTTGCCCACCTGTACCTGCACCGGCCCGTGCGGCGTCTGCACCGTCTCCCGGCGCCCCTCCGCATCCGCTGCCGGTTCGAAAAACCCTGTCCCGCCTATGATTCCAACGAGCATGGTCCGCTCCTTGTTGCCGTATTGTTCAGCGGAATATCTCGCCCTTGCGCCACGCCGCCCACGTGGTTTCATACCACGAGTCATCCTGCGGCACGGGACGGACGGCCACCGGGGTGATACGCACCCCTTGCGGGGTCCACTGCACCTCCAGGATCTCGTCGCGCATCTGCAGGTTCTCGCTGCGGTGCCGCAGTTGCCGCCCCTTCTTGGTCTCCATGACACGGTCGCCGTCCTCGTCCAGGATGACACACGCTCCCCGTGATCCTCCGCCCCGCTCGATATATGCCTTGATCGCTTCCAGGAACACCTGGTGCGTCAGGCACAGGTGGTCATTCTGGATAGCCGCCAGGAGCTGCCGGCGGTCGCTGATCTTCTGGCCCTTCGCGGCCAGGGTCTTGCCCAGTTGCACCGCCTCGCCCAGCGCCTGGGTCACTCCCTGCAGGCTGCGGATGAAACCGGCATGGGTGCTCATCCGCTGCTGGATGTCGCGCCGCACCTGCTCGACTGTGGGCGCATCATCTGAAGCGTTGAGCAGTTGCTCGATGCGCTTGATCTCGTCGGCCACTTGCTGACGCACCGCCTTCTCGAACTCGGCCGGCGGTACCGGGGGCTGGTTGTAGACATTGGCGATGTACTGCGCCGCCCGCAGCCCGCCCACCTGGCCGGAGTTGAGCGCGCTGCCGCCGGGTCGCACGCCGTGAGTTCCGCAAATCTCCCCGATGGGGAACAGGTGCTTGATGTTGACCGATTCCCACCACGTGTTGGCCGCCAGCCCGCCGTTGCAGTGCTGGGCGCAAACCGCTATCTCCAGCGGCTCGCGCAGGTCCACCCCGTGCTCGGTGTAGATGTCGATGCTGGGCTGGTTCATGTGGCTGAGTCGTTCATAGGGGGTATCCTGCAACGCTCCGGACCGCTCCAGGTAGCGGCGCGCCTCCTCCGAAAGCGCCTCGAAGCTGAACGGCTCGCCGTCAATGGGGGTGGGATTGGCCATGAAGTCCATGTATACGCGGCGCCCGGCCTGGCGCTCCATCTCCACGGCGATGTCAATGATGCTTGACCCCATGTTCTGGAGGCGCTCGGCATGGAACGGCCATTGGTAGCCCTTCAAGAAGATGTTACTGGCTTTCTGGCCGGTAGTGTAAAAGTACTCGTTGAGGAAATATCGCCGCCGGCCGTTGTCGTCACTGAAGTATGCAGGAATTACCTGCTGGTAGGTGCCCGACAGGTTCCAGCGGAAGCCCACCGAGGCCAGCCCGAACTGGCTCTCGGTGAGGTTGTGGGCGACGGCCCCGATCTCCAGCGCCAGGCCGTGGTTCCCGATCTGGCCCGGCGGATACACGCTTGTTGCGTACATCTCCCCCGGCCCGCCGGTTGCCATCACCACGTTCGTGCAGTTGAACAGCACCAGGCCGTAACCGGTTTCGGACAACTTCTGCTTGTCGATGGCAAGTGCCCCGATGACACGGCTGCCGTCCGGTGAAACCAGCAGGCGGATGACCTCGTGGCCGTCCAGGATCGGTGTGCCGTTGCGTCGCACCTGGGCCAGCGAGCAACTGACCATCTGGATGGAGGTCTTCGGCCCGGCCGAGGTCGCCCGCTGCCGGGGGTCGTGGTCGGTCTTGTATCCGACGTATGCCCCGTACTCGTTGAACGGAAACTCCACCCCGTTTTTGACCAGGTGGTAAAACTCCTGCAGCGAACAGGCCCCCTCCACGTAGGCAATATCCCCGTGGCACATCCCGCCCGCAGTCAGGGTGCGGGCGAACTCGATGGGACTGTCAGCGGCGTCAGCGCAGACCGCAAGCTTGTAGTATGTTTGCTTGTCCGAGCCGGAGTTGTTGGAGGTGCCGGCCCCCAGCTTGTCGGTGGCAATCGCGATGTCACGCACCCCGTAATCGTACAGATGCTCCGCACAATTGAGCGCCGCGGCTCCGCTGCCGATAATCAGCGTATGCAGGGTGTGAAGGGTCACCTGTTGGCCTGCTATTTCCACGATGCTTGTCTCCATGATGCTACCATCCTCCGAGCATTGTTGCGATTGTACACTGCACTTGTAATTCGCTGACCGACAGGTTCAACCCTCCCTTGTGCTTGCTGATGCTGGCCTGTTCCTGCCGGTGTTTGCTCCGGTTCTTGCCAAGTAAAGTTTTCTCACCGCCTGTGGCCCCGGCAGGTAGTGCGCCTGGCAACGCGGAACCGGCCCCGTGGCAGCAAGCCGCCGAGTTGGGGCAGTGAGTTCAGCCTGCAGGCAGACGCCGGGGGTGATGACCCATGAGCAGTCGCCGCAAGTCAACATGCCGGGCAGCCGGATTGCTCCTGCTGCTGATTGTTGTCCCGGCCGCGGCCGACGAGTTGGCGCCGGGCCCCGCCGATTTCTTCCCCTTTGGAGTGTACATCGCCGGCAACCGGCCACTGTGGGGAATGAAGCCGCAGGGAATGTCGCTAGCCGAGGAGATCGAGTGGGCCTGCGCCGACCTGGCCAGGCACCACTTCAACTGCGTATGGCTGAATAACCTCTCCCCCCAGCACCTCGACTTGTGGCTTGAAGTGGCCGAGCGCCACCGCTTGCGTGTCATCCCCCAAGGCGGCGGATGGCCCATGTACTTCGAGCACGGCCGCGGCTGGCAAAAGGGCCTCGAAGCGCAGCTCA
>JALGVG010000123.1 GCA_029819875.1 Candidatus Zipacnadia bacterium
ATACGAATGTTATCGTAGCAACGATCACAGGCCCAAGCCACAATACCAATTGAAAATCCCCTCTTTATACCAAGCGGCTGAAATCCACCACCGTTGGCTACCATGCGCCCACTCACCACCCTCAGCGCATTCCTGTTTTCCTGCAGGCGCGCCATCACAGCTTCACAGCATGCCTTTCCGTGCAGTTCCGGCACAGCCTCTTACCTTCGTGCAGCCTTAACCCAGGCGCAAACACGATCTCGCCACACCCCTCGCATGCAAACCACTCGAATGTCCCAGGTGTTGGCATCAAATCACTGTCAAAGACTTCTGAAATGTTGAACAACTGATCTTCAGGTGTCCTAATTACGGCCTCCACCAGTGGGTCGGTGACCTCCGCGGGAATGTCTTGCGGCTCTACGCCCTCCTCTCTCAATCGCACAAATTCCGAGTGCAAGGCCCTTTCTTGGAATTGAGGTTTCAACGACACTCGCACAGCCCGCCTGGTACTCACGTCAATTATCGTGGCAGCGATCTTGGCGTAATCGAGCCTCTCGATATTGCCCTTGCCAAACGTGCAACCCGTCGCCACCTGCACGCCATCCCCGTAACACATCATGGCGTGCGAGGGGCCGGTTTCGAGGATGCAAAACAGTTCCTTGTTCGCAGCCCGCTTGACCCCGAGCCTTTCCATGGCCGCAAACCCGCTACGCAGCCCCAGCGGCATCGCCGGGCACTTGTGCCCATGGAATTTTATTGCCAATTCAAGCCACTCACGTAACGCCTGTTCAGTCATTTTGTTCACTTGACCTCCTTAGCTTATATGCAATCGTGTATGCGACGCAGGTACAGGCGCAGCTTGTCAGCTACAACTTCGCATGACCCGCGTAGTAAGCCATCAGTTTCCAGACCATTTTTGCCGCTACTAGGTACAACACAGCCCCGATCAGGAGTTTAACTTGCCGCCGGTTCAGGCGGACCGCCATCAACCATGCCCCAAGTACCGCACCGCTCGCTGATCCCACCGCCGTCAATCCCAGCAGGCTCCAGCTCATGTGCCCCAAGGTCGCATGCCCGGCAAAGCCGGCAAGTGAGGAGAATATGACCACGAACGATGTGGTGGCGGAAGCCTTCTTGGGGTTGAAACCCAACCACACCAGTACCGGCACTATCAAGTTGCCACCGCCAACACCCAACAGCCCGCCCAGGAAGCCCGCCAAGGCCCCCACTGCCCCACCATATCGCCACAGTTCCGACCGTGTCGGTTGCCTGTCTCGCTCGCTGGGGTGATGAAAAATCATCATGCTGGCTGCGAACACGAGAAAACCGATAAACAGCCACAACAACGCGTCCTTGGGCGCGTATTTGCTGACGTACGCCCCTACCGGAGACAACGGTGTAGCAATGAGTATAATCGGCAGCGCGACGTCAAACATCACGAGCCTTTCACGCATGAAACGCGGCTGGGCACAAACCATGGCTATTGAGTTCAAAAGCAATGCCACCGCCATGGCAATGCGCAGATCAATGCCCAGCGCGTAATACACGGGAATAAGTATGAACGCTGCCCCAACTCCGGCAATTGTCAGTACAGCAGTAAAGATAAATGTTATGACCGCTGCAATCACGTAGGTAGTCATCATGATGCCTCACCAGCGGATGGAACCACCTGCAAGCGCGGGCCGTTCCCTTTGATCAAAACTCGGTAGGGGCAGGCGTAGTGATGCCCCGTCGCGCCAATTCGGCATTGACCGCTTCCTCGTCATAGGTATCGGGCACCAGCGCGGCCACCAGCTCGTACAGCGGCTGCAAGCTTACACCGCCCACGCTCTCACTGCACCTGTAGCGAACGAATGCGCCGCGTTGTTCGCGTCGGACGATACCTGCCCGCCACAGGATAGCCAGGTTGCGCGATATGGTTGACTGCGGGGCATCCAACGCCACGGCCAGACGCGCGCCACACATCGGCCGGTGCATGAGGGTGCGTACCAAGGCGAGACGCAAAGGATGGCCCAGCGCGCTGAACAACTCGGCAGCAAATTCCGAATTATCGTTTGGAATGCTGGATATTCGCATATGTGGAAATAAGTATATACCTCTGCCGCATAGATGTCAACCCCCATTTGTCCTGCATTCAGGCTGTTCAATAGCCGGCCTGTTATGCTATCATTGAAACAACATCCAGCCGGCAATTACACTCGCTTCGCCCACCGCAAGGTGGGGGAGAGCAAGAATGCATCGCCATTGCCCATGTTGAGCAGTCATGGCCACTTTCAAAGCTAAAGGAATCTGCTTGTTGACCCGCAAGTATCGGGCTACCGAATGCGTGGCAACCTTCTTTACCCGTGAGTATGGCAAAGTCGAGGCGGTAGCCAAGGGCCTAGGGAAGCCGGCCAGCAGCCTAGCGCCCGCCGTCGAACCACTGACACTGTCACGCCTCTTCTTCGCCCGCGGCCGCAACCTGGACCATCTCACCCAGGCCGAGGTCATCAATCCTTTTTATGACCTGCGCACCAACATGTGGCGTTTGGCATACGCCGGGTACGCCGCCGAGCTTATTGCATCCACTACCGAGCCGCAGCAGGCGCATCCAGAATTGTTTGACCTTCTGGAGGCAACAATAAGTGCGATGGAGAACAGCGACGACCCGCAGAAGCTCGCCATGGCGTACGCTCTGAGGCTTTTGGGAGCACAGGGGGTGGGGCCCGTCACCCAAGAGTGCGTGGAGTGCGGCCAGCAGATTGACGGTCACGCTGTCTATAGCCCTCGCAGCGGCGGGCTGTTATGCGCTGCCTGCCGGCTGCAGCACAACCAGGGGGGCTTGGAGATATCCGCGGCCACGCGGGGAATGCTGCGCAGCCTCCTGACAATGCCCTTTGAACGCCTGGGACGGCTGCGCCTTGACGCCGCCATGCGCAGGCAGATTACAGGACTACTGCGACAGCACATCGAATATCATTTGGGCATCAGGCTCAAGAGCGAGCAATTTCTGGACAAGCTGAGGGGGGCAGGCGGGACCGATGACTAACTCCGAAATAGCTTCAGTTCTTGCACAAATCGCCGATCTTCTGGAAATTGAAGGCGAGAATACCTTCAAGGTTCGAAGCTAT
The DNA here is from genome assembly GCA_029819875.1 of Candidatus Zipacnadia bacterium. Taxonomy (GTDB): domain Bacteria; phylum Armatimonadota; class Zipacnadia; order Zipacnadales; family Zipacnadaceae; genus JALGVG01. Next base: position 3,090 of record JALGVG010000123.1, read on the forward strand.
CAACGAGCCAGTGAAACCATCGGGGGCCTGGGCGAGGAAATAGAAACGATCCTGAAGCGCGAAGGGCCCAAGGGGCTGTCCGCCCTGCCGGGCATCGGCAAAAGCATTGCCGAAAAGATTGTAGAACTGGTCCACACCGGGCAGTTGCAGTATTACGAAAACCTGCGCGCCAAGTATCCCCAGCGGATGCTGGACATGCTGAAGATACCAGGACTGGGGCCCCGCACTGCCGCCTTGGTATATCGCGAGTTGGGCATCGGATCCATTGAGGAATTGGAACAGGCAGCCCGCGAGGGCAGGCTCAGGCAACTGCCGGGAATGGGTGCCAAGAGCGAGGAGAAGATACTCCACAACATTGAGCTTTACCGCCAGGGCACAGAGCGGGCACTGCTGGGAACGCTGCTGCCCATCGCCCAACGACTGGTGGACGAGCTTCGGCAGATGCCGCAAGTCATCGCGGCCGAGATGGCCGGCAGCGCACGGCGGCGGCGCGAGACCGTCGGAGACCTCGACATACTTGCCACTTCCAACGATCCTGCTGCTGTCTGCAAGGCCTTCGCCCAAAGCGACGAACTTGCCGAGGTTACCATGGCCGGGGACACCAAGGTCAGCGGCTTGCTGCCCGGTGGCAGGCAGGTTGACCTGCGGGTCGTCCAGCCCGACAGCTACGGCGCCGCGCTGGTGTATTTCACCGGCTCCAAGCAGCATAATGTCCATCTGCGGGGACTGGCCCAGGATAAGGGGCTGACGATAAACGAATACGGCGTCTTCGAGGTCACAGACGGCGGCCATGGCAAGCGCGTGGCCGGCAAGACCGAGGAAGAAGTGTACGCAGCCGTCGGCTTGCCGTGGATACCCCCGGAGTTGCGCGAAGACCGCGGCGAGATCGAAGCCGCCCTCGAAGGCAGACTTCCTCATCTCATCACCCTGCAGGACATCAAGTGCGATCTGCAAATGCACACCCATGGCTCGGACGGTCACAACAGCCTGCAGGAGATGGCCGAAGCATGCATGGCGCGCGGCTATACCCACATAGGTATCACGGACCATTCGCCGATATTGCGGGTCGCCAATGGACAGACGGGCGAACAGCTCCGCCAACAGATAGAGCAGATACACGAGCTCAACGCCCAATTTGCCGAGCGCGGTTTCTTTATCCTGGCCGGCATCGAGGCGGACATCCTCGGTGATGGGGCCCTTGACATTCCGGAGGGCTGCTTCGAGAAGCTGGACTTCGTGCTCGGTTCCGTCCATCAGGGCTTCTCGGCCGATGCTGATCGCATGACCGAGCGGATTGTCGCTGCCCTGGCCACGGGCCAAGTTGACATCTTGGGCCATCCGACCGGGCGCTTGTTGCTGGAGCGGGAAGCCTACGGATACCACATCGACGCCATCATCGAGGCCGCGGTCCAGTACAATGTCGCCTTGGAAATCAACGCCAACCCGCACCGCCTTGACCTGTCAGACATTCATGCCCGCCTGGCCCAAGAGCGCGGTGCATTGCTCAGCATCAACACCGACGCCCACGACGTCGCTCACCTTGACTTCATGCAATATGGTGTGATGACAGCGCGGCGCGGCTGGATCGAGCCGCAAAACGTCATCAACACCTGGCCGCTGGAGCAGTTGAAGCAATGGCTGCGACGCCGACGCGAGTAAGCAGCGGGCGGGCCGTCCGCACTTGTTCATGTATCCATGCGCAGCGCACCCGAACTTACCATTGCTCAACGAAGCTATTCAAAGGCATGTGGACACCAGTCCCGTCTTTTCCCCCAATACACGTTGCCCAAAGAAGCGGCAGCACTTTGATGAGGAGTAACCATGGCAAGCAACGCGACAAATCACAATAAACTATCCTTCGACGCTCTGCTACCCCCCTCAATGGCCGCCAAGGCTGAAGCAATCGGCGTCAGCAAGGCCTGCATGGACACGGCAAGCATATTTGTGCTGGCTGTCCTGGCCGGCTCCTTCATCGCCCTGGGGGCGATCTTCGCCACCACGGTGGTAGCCGGCACCCAGGACGTGGCGCCCTTCGGCGTGACAAAGCGGCTGGCCGGGCTCGTGTTCAGCCTCGGGCTGATTCTCGTCATCGTCGGAGGCGCGGAGCTGTTTACCGGCAACAACCTCATTGTCATGGCCTGGGCCAGCGGCAAGGTGTCAACCCTCCAACTGCTGCGCAACTGGGGCATAGTGTACGTCGGCAATTTTGTCGGCTCGGTGGCTACTGCACTGATATTGTTCGTCAGCGGCCAGTACATGTTCGGCGCAGGGATCGTTGGCAAGACGGCACTGGGCATCGCCAACGCCAAGGTAAATCTGGGCTTTGTCCAAGCAATCGCCCTGGGGATGTTGTGCAACGCTTTGGTATGCCTGGCGGTGTGGCTGTGTTTCAGTGCCCGCGATACGGCCGGCAAAGTGCTGGCCATTATCCCGCCTATTGCCGCGTTTGTCGCAGCCGGCTTCGAGCACAGCGTCGCCAACATGTACTTCATCTCCATCGGGCTGCTTATCAAGTACTTTGCGCCGGCCTCCTTCTGGACCGCCGTCGCCAGGGTTCCGGGTGACTATCCGATGCTGACTGTCCAGGCATTCTTCGCAAACAACCTGCTGCCTGTGACTATAGGCAATATCATCGGCGGAGCGCTCATGGTTGGGGGCATGTACTGGTTCGTCTACTTGCGTAAGCAAGAGCCTTCCAGTGGGGGAACCGGCTCCCCGCTTCCGGGGATCGAAATGGAGCAGAACTAGATGCTCGGGCCAGCTTCCACTGTACTGACATGCAAAGTGCACGGTGCCCTACAGAGGGCGGCAATAGCCTGCGTCCTCGGTGCTTGGCTATTGCAAGCCGGCGCACTTTGCGCTGCCCAAGCCCCACTGCTGCAAAACCCCGGATTTGAGGAAGACCTCGCCGGGTGGGCCGTTGACCTGGTGCCCGGAATGGCCAAGTACCTGCGCGTTGATACCGACAACCCCGCCGCAGGCGCCAAGTGCCTGCGCATAACCGCCGACCGGCCGGGCCTAAACCCCTGGTTGGCGCAGGGAGTGGCTGACATCCATCCGGGAGCAAAGTACCGGCTCAGCGCCCGTGTCCGCGGGCGCCCGGGTAAACAGCCTGTTCGCGTGGCCGTGAAACTTGAGGTCTACAATGAACGCAATGAAAACACCTCCGGCTACTACGGCTTTGCAATGACAGCACCTGATGGCACCTGGCAAACGGTGCAGGTTACCGCCACGGCCGATGAAGATACCGTCAAGCTCGCGGTGCTGGTACGCTTGTTCGGGGTTGGAACGGCATGGTTTGATGATATTCAACTGGCGCAAGTGGGCGCGACCCCTTGGCTCGTTTTCCTGCCGGCGCGTCTAACAGCAGAAGCGAACTCACCGGCGAACTTGACCTTCACGGCCCGCCTCGTGCAGGCCGACACTGCCGGGCAAGTGCCCCGGTTCACGTTCCAGCTCCAGGAGGCCGACGCTGACCAGCTTCGTCCGCTGCAACCCACGGTCAAGCAAGTCACCAGCCGCGACTTCTTGGTCTCCCTGTCGCTGCCCCCCTTGCCGCCGGGCATTCACCAACTGACTTGCACCTTGCCCGACGGGACAGAGGGGCACCTGCCCGTCTATGTCGTCCCCTCAGCAAAGAGGCCGCAGGGGCTGAGTGCGGAGGGACGCTGGCTGGTGGATGGCAAGCCGTTTTTCCCCATAGGCCTGTGCCACGTCAAGCCTCCAGACTACCCTTTGGTAGCCCAGGCGGGGTTCAACTGCGTCCAAGGCATATTCTCCTTGGATGAGGCCACGGTACATGCTGCCTTGCAGGCAGCGCACAAGGCCGGGCTCAAGGTCATCGTGCCGTTGTATGCCGCCCCGGGCGGTCAGCCAGACCCACAGACAGCGATCGAACTGGTGCGCACGCTTTCCGGCCACCCTGCGGTGATAGGGTTTGAACTGGCTGACGAGCCTGACCTGCAGCCCCAGTTGGCTGATTTCGTGGCCTCCACCTACATCACGATCAGGGCAAAGGACTTTGCCCAGCCCGCGTTGCTGTCGCTGGCACGGCCGGCGCCCCATGAGCTGTGGAGCAAGTTGTGCGACGTGTTAGAGGTAAGCGCCTGGCCCATACCCGACAGCCCCCTGACGTTGGTCAGCGACAAGCTTGCCGCCGGGCTTGCTTCCCTGCGTCCTGGCCAGGGATTGGTGGCAGTACTTCAGGCCGGCTGGAGCCCGAATTCCCAGCCCACGCCGGCACAGGCCCGCGTGA
>JALGVG010000124.1 GCA_029819875.1 Candidatus Zipacnadia bacterium
AATAGTAGGAGACTTGTTCTAACAGCACCGTAATAGTACCATAGCGCCGTTGACAAGGTCAACAAACGCATACACATCATTGCCGATCCAAGCCCGCCTCGGCCCAAGGGCCGGAGGGCGTCACCTGCCCTGGCACGGCGAAGCAGGCGCCCGGCGGTGGAGGAGTTGACCGCCCATTGGCGAACAGCATACTATTCCGTTGGTTGAACTTGCAGCAATGTCAACGATTCCAGCATAAACGCCAAGATCTGTAGCGGAGGCATGTAATGATGACTGCCGGGGAGCAGGGCGCGGGGGCCCTTCGCGTCGTCAGCGTCAGTCTGGGCTCATCGTCGCGCAACCACAAGGCGGAAGTGGAGATACTGGGAAGGAAGGTGTTGGTGGAGCGCATCGGGGTCGACGGCGATTATAACAGGGCCCGGGCGATGATCGCCGAACTGGACGGCAAGGTGGACGCCATCGGCCTGGGCGGCACCGACCTGTACCTGGTGGCCGGCAACAAGCGCTTCGTGATCGAGCAGTCACGAAGACTCGCCCAGGCGGCGCGGGTGACACCGGTGGTGGACGGCAGCGGCCTGAAGAACACCCTCGAGCGGGAAGCGATACGCTGGCTCGTTGACCGCGACAAGCTGCAGTTGAAGGGCAAGAAAGTGCTCGTCGTCAGCGCGGTGGACCGTTTCGGAATGGCCGAGGCGCTGGCCGAGCGCGACTGCCAGGTAATCTTCGGAGACATGATATTCGCGCTCGGAATACCCATTCCGTTGCGATCGCTGCGGACCATACAAGTATTGGCCGTCCTGCTCATGCCTATCTTGCGCCGCCTTCCCATCAGCGTACTTTATCCCACCGGCAAGGACCAGGAGACCGCCAATCCCAAGTACGCCAGATTCTTCGCATGGGCGGACATCGTGGCCGGTGACTTCCACTACATACGCCGCTACATGCCTGCCGACATGAGCGGAAAGATCATAATCACCAACACCGCTACCGCCGACGACGTAAGCCTGCTGCGTGAACGGGGCGTGGACACGCTGATTACTACCACCCCCGAATTGCAGGGGCGGTCGTTCGGCACGAACGTGGTCGAAGGCATCCTCGTAGCATTGGCCGGCAAGACGCCGGAGCAGATGGAGCCGTCCGACTACCTCGACCTGCTGCAGCGCATCGGCTGGCAGCCGCGCGTCACCCGCCTGGCAAACGCCGACTAGGGAACATCCATCGCCAGCCGATGACAGGTCCGCACCCTCCAGCGCCGCCGCGCTTGTCCGCGGGCGCGAAGATTTCAGTATCAGCTAACACCCTGCCGCTAGGCCGATTGCAGGGCCACGACTATGGCCGCCGTATCGCGGGCTATCAGCAACTCCTCGTTAGTGGGGATGACGAGGATTCGGGCAGGGCTGTCGGCGGTACTGACGTCTGCGACCTGTCCGCGGATAGAGGGGTCCTCGTTGCGCTCGCTGTCCAAGTGCAGCCCCAAACACGCTAGGCCTTCGAGGCACTGCTCGCGGATTTCGGGGTTGTTCTCCCCAATGCCGGCGGTAAACACGACGGCGTCCACCCCGCCGAGGACGGCCGTGTATGTGCCGATGTACTTGCGCACCCGGTAGCAGAATACGTCGATGGCCAGCCGGGCGCGGCTGTTGCCCTCATGGGCGGCCTGCAACAGATCGCGCATGTCGTTGGTGAGGCCGGATATGCCGAGCAGGCCCGATTTCTTGTTGAGGATACTGTCCACCTCGTGAGGGTCGGCATCCAATACTTCAGCCAGGAACGGCACAATGGCCGGGTCCAGGTCCCCGCACCGGGTGCCCATGACCAGGCCTTCAAGGGGAGTGAAGCCCATGGTCGTGTCCAAGCACTTGCCGCCGGCCACTGCCGCCATCGAACATCCGTTACCCAAGTGGCAGGTGATAATGCGCTGCTGCTGGGCTGGAATACCGCGCTGCGCCAACACCTGTGCTGCTATCTCGCTGACATAGCGGTGTGAGGTGCCGTGAAAGCCGTAGCGCCGAATTCCGTACTTTTCGTAGAACTCGTAGGGCAAGCCGTACATGTAAGCATGTTGCGGCATCGTCTGATGAAACGCGGTATCAAAGACCGCCACCATTGGCAGGTCGGGCAGGCGACGCCGGCAGGCGCGGATACCCTGCAGGTTAGGCGGATTATGCAGCGGGGCAAGCTCGGAGAACTGCTCAATGGCCGCTATGACCTCATCATCTATCAACACCGACTCGGCGAAGCGCTCTCCACCATGCACGACTCGGTGGCCGACGGCGGCGATTTCGCCCAGGTCGCTGATGACACCATGCTCGGGGTCAGTGAGGGCGGAAAGAACATAGCCGACGGCCACCTCGTGGTCAGGCATTTCACCTTTCATCACCACGGGCTGCCGCCCTGCCACGTAATGGCGCAGGCTTGCCTCCCGTCCCCCGCCGACGACTACGCGCTCGGCGATGCCGTGGGCGAGTGATTGCTCGGAAACCGTCTCAAAAAGTTCATACTTCAGCGAGGAACTACCACAATTGATGACCAGGACTTTCACAGTTAGTATCTCTCCATGTCGTCAGGTATGATGCCGGTGCATCCAGTAGCGCTGCGGCTGATGCTGACACCGTCACTGAGTAGAGGGTGGTCGTTCGGTGCGCCGCGAGGCATTGGGGGGGCTGGCGAGGGCCTTCTTGGTCTTCTCGACAGTGGCTGCCAGGCGCTGGATATAGTTTTCAAGGCGCTCCACGAGACTACGGGCCCAGGCCTCCGCCTCCGCCTGCAAGGCCGCGGCCTCGACTTTTGCCTGCTTTATTATCTCCTCGGCGCGTTGCTCGGCCTGCTTGACCAGCTCGTCGTTGGACACCAGCCGTTGCGCCTGTTCACGTGCCGCCTCCAGAATCTTGGCGCGTTCCTCCTGGGCCTCACGCACGATACGCTCGCGGTCCTTGGCCACTTGGCTGGCGGTGGTCATCTCCTCGGGGAGGCTGGAACGCAGTTCGTGCAGCAGAGAGAGAAACTCCTCAGCATCTATTACTGTCTTGCCGATAAAGCCGGGAATGACCTTCGTATACCACTTTTCCCCTGCAGCCTCTAGTTCGTCCAATTCGTCCAACAGTCGCATTATCTCCATGGTTCACCCTCCCTGTATCGGCTGGCCCATGCGTGTGTACTGTCCTTCAAAGCTGAGGTATGCCGTATTTTTCCCTCAGGCAGCGGCATACGACGGCAGGGACCAGGTCTTCGATGTCGCCGCCAAGCCTGGCCACTTCCTTGACCAAACTGGAACTGAGGAACGTGTACTCGGTATGTGCCACCAGAAAAACAGTGTGCAGCTCGGGGGCCAAGCAGCGATTCATCATCGCCATCTGCATCTCGCGCTCGAAATCGGAGACGGCACGCAGTCCCTTGACGATGGCCACAGCCCCCCGGCTGCGGGCGTATTCTACCACGAGACCTTCAAAGCTGTCTACCTGCACCTGCGGCATATCGCGGCAGGCTTCCTGTGCCATTGCCACGCGCTCGGCGACGTCAAACAGGTGCTGCTTGCCGGCATCGACGGCAACGGCGACGATAAGACGGCCGAACAGGTGGCGGGCCCGCTCAATGACGTCCAGGTGGCCGTTGGTAATCGGGTCAAAGCTGCCCGGGTAAACAGCTATGTGCATGCCCTGTCCCTCATCACTCATAGCCATTTTCTCCTGCCTGTCGGCCGATGACGAATAAGCTCAGCATTGTCTGTCCGTACCTGTAAACGCGCTGCGGCTTGCAGCAGACCGGCAGTTGAGCGGTGGCTTCATGCTGCACTATTACCATCCCGCCGGCCTTGATCCCCTCCCCGCCCTCCACCAGCCTTGTCACTACCTGCTCAAAACCCTGCAAGCCATACGGAGGATCAACAAATACTATATCAAATTGCCCGTATTCTTTCCAAGCTCTTTTCCAGCAGGCGTTGACACTGCCGCGCAATATCACGGCTCTATCTTGCAGTTTTGTATTCGCCAGGTTTGCCTTTATCGCCTCCACGCAGGCCGTGTTGCGCTCAATAAACACGACGCGCCCCGCTCCCCGGCTGAGAGCCTCAATGCCGACAGCCCCTGTTCCGGCGTACAAGTCCGCGAACTGAGCACCTGCTACCAAGTCGCCCAGGCTCGAGAACAAGCTCTCCCTGACCTGGTCCGTGGTCGGGCGTATTCGTACGCCCTTGGGATACTTGAGCCGTATTGACCTCGCTGTGCCACCGATTACGCGCATTCGCCTTGTCCATCACGGCTGCGGAGGCTTGAAACAACGCAAGCCTCCGGCGCCTGTTATCTGGTTCGCTCATACATCCCAGGTACTCGCAACGCTCGCCGGCTCCCAGGTTGTGAGCGCCCCACCGCCATTTCACAGTGCCCACTGCTGCAGCGAATAGCGCTGCAGGGCGCGGCGCAAGGCGGCGTGCTGGGGCAGTTGCAATGCAGGATCCTCGGCTACCGCTGCAAATGCGTCCCGGCGTGCCTGCGCCAGGGTGCGGGTGTCGGCCAGCAAGTCGGCTATCCGCAGGTTCGGCAGCCCATGTTGGCGAACGCCGGTTATCTCACCCGGGCCGCGGCGACGTAGATCCTCCCGCGCAATTTCGAACCCGTCATTGCACCGCACCAACACCTGCAGGCGGTCTATCACCTGTGGGTTGTCCGAGCCGCTGACCAGCAGGCAATATGCCTGCCGCCGGCTACGTGCCACCCGCCCGCGCAGTTGGTGTAACTGGGCCAGCCCGAAGCGCTCGGCATTCTCGACCATCATTACCGTTGCCGAGGGGACATCCACACCCACTTCCAGTACGCTGGTGGCCACCAATACATCCACCTCTCCCCGCCGGAATTGGGCCACAACCTGCCTTCGCCGGTCGGCAGCCATCGCACCGTGGACGAGGCCCAGGCGCAGGTCGGGCAGCTCCTGCTGCGCCAAGTGGTGATAATAGCTCTCGGCTGCTACCAGGTACTGGCTGGCGGCCTGTTTTATCAGCGGGCAGACAATATAGCCTTGCTGGCCTTCTTGCACGCGCCGGATGATGAAGTCATAGGCGCGGCGCCGGTCGCAGGGCAGCAATAACTTCGTGTAAACAGGCTTACGCCCGGGGGGGAGTTCGTCCAGCACCAGGATGTCGAAATCCCCGTAGGCCGTCAGCGCCAAGGTTCGCGGAATGGGTGTGGCGGACATCACTATCACATGCGGCTGGCGGCCCTTGCTGCACAACGCGGCACGCTGGCGGACACCGAACCGGTGTTGCTCGTCAACGATGACAAGCGCCAGGTCGGCGAATGTGACATTGCTCTGCAACAGCGCATGGGTCCCGACCACGACATTGATGCAGCCGGCCTGCAAGTCCCGCTTCACCTCGGCCGCCGCCGCACGCGGCAGGCCGCCGGTCAACAGCGCCACCCGCACTCCCAGTGGCTGCAGCATTCGGCTCAGCCGCTCGTGGTGCTGTTCAGCCAGCAGCTCGGTGGGCACCATGATCGCCGCCTGGTGCCCGGCGCGGGCGGTGGCCAGCAACGCTGCCGCAGCAACCACCGTCTTACCCGAACCCACGTCCCCGTGCACCAGGCAATAGGCCGGCTCAGCAGAGGCAAGGTAATCCAGGATCCCGGCGATTACTCGTTCTTGGGCGGCGGTGAGAGTGAACGGCAAAACGCCGGCAAGCTCCTTGGCGGCACGTCCGGCGGGAATGCGAATGCCGTCCGCCGATGACTTTATACTGCTTCGATACCGGGCCAGGCATGCTTGCAGCAAGTACAGCTCCTCGTAGGCCAGTCTTCGCCGGGCTTGCTGCGCGTCGTGCAGTGAGGCCGGCAAGTGCAGCATGCGTACCGCTTGCTCAAAGGTCATCAGGCCGCGCCGTTTAAGCGTCGTTGCAGGCACCACGCCCGGCGGGATGCGCTCGATTCGTTCCAGAGCCTGGGAGACCAGCCCGCGTACCAGGCGCTGGGAAAGCCCCGCGGTCAATGGATACACGGCGGTCAGTCGCCGGGCGGACAAGTGCTCGTTATTGTCAAGTCGCTCCACTTCGGAAACCACGATGGATGGCGACCTGCCGCGCAACTGCGAGCGACCTGTAACCAACAGGCGGCTGCCACGAGGGAACTGCGTGGCGCGGTAGGGCTGGTTGAACCATACCAGCGTCACCGTCTGCGTGCCGTCCGTGGCCGGTACCGTGACAATCCGGCGTCGGCCCCGCCGCACGATCTTGCCGGGGCCGCATACTTGAACCTCCACGCACGCAGTCTGCCCGTCAACAAGTTCCCCAAGCGCCTGGGTGGTCCGCCGATCCTCGTAGCGAAGGGGGCAGTGAGTCAGGAGGTCTCCCACCGTGCGGATGCCGATTTTGGCCAGGTGGGCGGCGCGCTTGTCCCCCACGCCCCGCAGGGCGCTGACGGGCCAATCCCATTGTACATGCATAGGTTCGGGGTTATTGCACGGCTCATTCGTTGACATCTCAAACAGGTGCTGCAGTCGGCATTGCCCACTTCTCTTGCATGAGCGGCGCTGCAGGCCGCAGTAGTCTGCCGCTTGCGCCGGGAAGCTTGGACCGTTGCAAGCCGGCGGCTCTCGCCGGGCCCGGCACGATGCGCCCGCCGATGGCCTGCCGCTTCCAATGCGCTGTGCCGCAAATCCGGAAAGTTGCCGGCACTCAAGTCAGTGGGGGACCAGGTTGGCGGCTGGTCGTGTTCTGCTCGTCTTGTAGTTTGCAGACGTGCCAAGCGTCGTAAACGCCGGCAGCCCATAGAATCAGCAAGAGGACGAGACTTATCCACCCTAGCCACGCTTGCCAGGTGGCGGCGGGGGTTCCGTGGGCGCTGAACAGCATATTCACGATCCCATTTACCGCCGGCAGCAACAGCACGAGGGCGATGATGGCAAACGCCACGCCCTTTTCGTACTCGCCGTTGTATAGCTGGCCCAGTCCGGGGAACATCAGTGAGCGGGCGGCAGCCATTGCAGGTTCCTTGCTAGGGGCGCCGCGCAGGCGGGCAGCCTCAATATCCGTCGGGTCGGTGCTCTGCTGGGCCTCACTTGTCAGCGCCAGCGTCAATTCGGCATACTTGCGCTCGGCATCAACGTTGCCTTCCTCTATCTCCAAAGCCCTCTTGAAGGCGGCCAGCGCCTCCTGCCGCTTGCCGTAAGCCAGCAGCACGTCGCCGTGCAGCTCATGAGCGCTGGTACTGTCCGGCGCCAGTTCCAGGAGCCTGTCAGAGGCGGCCTTGGCCTCCTCCAAGTTGCCGAACGCCAGGTTGCGCCGCACCGTGTCGTACAACCGGCCGATCTCTTCTTCGCGTTCATTGCTGTCTTCGCTCCAGCGCGTAAAAACTGCGCCCTGCCTCGGAGAAGATATGAACCACGATGGGGCCGTAATCCAGTATTATCCAGGTATCATCGCGCGGACCTTCCCGGTGATCCACCCTGATCTGTTCCTGTTCCAGGCGTTCTTCGACTGCCTCTGCGATGGCGCGCAGGTGGGCCCTCGAACGACCGTGGCAGATGACGAAGTAGTCACATATCGCCATCAGCTCATGCATGTCCAGTATCACAACGTCCAAGGCCCCTCGCTTGCTAGCCGCCTCGGCGCTCAATACAGCTAACTGCCGGATGCGTTCACTTTCCGCCAATTGCCATCTCCTCTGCTATGGATTGTCATGTTCCGGTTCGCGGCCACGCCGTGGCCTGCAGCCGCCATACAGCGATGAACCACCAGCCGGTCACAGCCACAAGATCGCGGCTTTAGCTGTCACGGTACTCAAAACTTGCTGATATCCTTGCCTACAATGATGCGCAAGTCAAACTGGCCCAGGGAACGCGAATCGCCCTCCTGGCATTCCGCGTCGGCCGCGTTCAGTGCCTCGGCGGCTTTCGTCGCCGCCTGTTGCTTGTCCTTTGCGTATTGGATAACAGTCCTGGCATGGTCAAAACTGGGGGCATTGCCGGTACTTGCGATGCGGAAACCTTTTTCCTCGAGCAGCCTGGCGGCTGCCCGCGCGGCCCCCGGAGACCCGCTGCCGTTGAGGACCTCCACCACCACCGGCGCCGTCGTTTCGCCCAGCAAATGGCGGCGTATTTGCTCCTTGACGTCGGCCAAGCCGCCGGCGCTTGCCCGGGCGTAGTACACGCCGTTGCGCCAGTCGTCGTAGATGGGAATAGTAGTGGTCAAAAGCCCTCCTGAGGGCATCTTGCGCAAAACGCGCGCCAGGTCCACCGCCACTTGCCAGGGAATATCCGTGTCGAGGGTGCGCATGATGTAACCGGCCGCCTGGGCGACCCGCGACCAGTTGGCAGGCCGCAGCTTCTGCTCCACGATGGCCTTCAAGAACATGTGCTGATTGGCTGCGCGTTGCTCGTCGTTTATGGACTTGCCGGGCACATTGGACTTGCGGTAGCGCACAAACCCCATTGCCTTGTAGCCGTCCAGATGCTGGGGGCCGGGTCGCAAGTGGATGATGAGATTGTCGCCGGGACAATCATAGTTCATCCCCCGTCCCTCGCCCTCGTAGTCAGGCACGTTTATGTCTACTCCACCCAGCTTGTCCACCACGTCCACGAACATCTGGAAGGTGGCATGAGCGTAGTAGTCTATGTGTTCGCCTAGCAGCTCCTCGACGCATCTCTTGACCAGCGGGACACCGCCGTAGCCGTAGGCGTGGTTTATCTTATCATCTCCATGGCCGGGAATATGAACCCGCACGTCGCGTGGTATGGACAGCAAGGCGGCTCGCTTGTTGCGGGGATTGAGATAAAAGACCATCAACGTGTCGGAGCGCCCACGATCGTTGGCCCGGTCATCGGAACCCACCAGCAGGATCCGCAGCTCTTCGATGCCTTCAAGCGGAGGGCGCAAGAACACGAACGGGCTGATGCGATGGCTGGTCGAATTGCCGGGCAGGCCGGGATGAACGACCACGTCGTAGACCCCCGCTACCCCCGCACCAATTATCATGGCGGCCATGCAATACAACACTACATCTACAATACGCCCTCGTCTGTTCATCTACTGTTGCATGCTCCCGCAACCACAAATCCGTGCGCAGCTTGGTGTAGTACGACGACGGTCACAGGCTTGCTCCCCGTACCTGGGCGGCGCCATCCGGATTCTCGGTATACAGCTTATGGGCATAGATATATTCGATCACAGGCTGCGGCGTCATGTACCTGATGCTTAGCCCTGCGGCCACGCGCCGCCGGATTTCCGAGGAGCTGATCTCAATCTGGGGCGCCTTCACCAGCTCGATAAGCGCCGTCCATTCCGCGCCCAGCACCGTTTCGAGCGTCGACAGGTCGCTGCCGGGGCGGGTCACTCCGACCACCCGGCTTTCCCGCAGGATTGCCGCGGGTTCACGCCACTTGGGCAATAACAATAACTCGTCGGCACCCACTATCAGGTAAAGCTCGGCCTGCGGCGACAGCTCCTGCCGGACGGTTCTGATGGTGTCTATCGAGTAGGACGGCCCCTCCCGCTGCAGTTCCACCGCGCAGGCCTCGAACCGCGGATTGTCAGCAATCGCGAGCTGCACCATCTCCAGCCGCCGGGTAGGTGGCGCCGGCCGCTTGCTGTCGTGCAGCGGCGGTATGCGGTTGGGTACAAACACTACTTTTTCCAGCTCAAGGTGCTCGGCTACGAATTCGGCGACAAGCAGGTGTCCCAGATGAATGGGGTCAAAGGTACCACCCATCAGGGCCAGTCGCCGTGCCTGCCTTGTGGCTGCACTCAAAACCGTCATTTTAAAAATTCTACCACAACCGGTGCTGTACATGCAATCTGCTGAAGGCAGATATTCAGCACTCCTCGGGGCGCCACTTACTGCGGCTCTGGCGATGTAGCATAGACCATTTCGGTCTCGCCGATGATTA
>JALGVG010000125.1 GCA_029819875.1 Candidatus Zipacnadia bacterium
TGCCGGCGGCGACCTGCTTGTTACCTGGTACGCCGCCACTTTCGAGACTCATCCCGACGAACAGATCCTGCTGGCTCGTCTTCCCCGTGGCAGCTTCCAGTGGACTGAGCCGCAAGTGGTTGTGGATACTCCCGGCAAGGCCGACGGCAACCCCATCATCTTCACCGCGCCTGACGGCTCGGTACACCTGTACTACGTCACCCTCGAAGGCGAAGGGTGGAGTTCGGCCATCCCGTACGGCATGACCTCTTCCGATGAGGGCCGCACCTGGTCAGAGCCGCGCATGCTCAGTGACCAACTGGGTGTGATGTTCCGCAACAAGCCCTTGTTCCTCCCCTCCGGGCGGGTGCTGCTGCCCATCTACGGTGAACAGCGAAACGCCGGCGGTTGCTGGATCTCCGACGACGGCTGTGCCACCTGGCGCAAGCCCCCCAACGTAATGGAGGCGCCCGGCGGCTGCATCCAACCCACGCTCGCCTTCACCGCCGAGGGTCAGGTCATCGCCTTGCTGCGCTCCCGCAATCACACCAATGTGTGGCGCTTCGTGTCCGATGACGAAGGCGAGACGTGGTCGCCATGCCAGGCCACGGAACTGCCCAACAACGACAGCGGCACTGATGTGGCGATGCTGCCGGATGGACGGTTCGTGCTGGCATTCAACAATTGCCGGGAGGGGCGCACGCCCCTGACCTTGGCCGTCTCCGAGGACGGCGGTCTCACCTGGCCCCTCAAGTACGACGTGGAGCGCGCGGACGGCGAATTCTCCTACCCTGCCATCCTTGTCAGCGATGAGTCGCTGCACCTGACCTACACGTTCCTGCGCCGGCGCATCGCCTATTTCACCTGCGACCTTCCCTGGTTGCTGGAGCACTGTCTTGCGCCTGCCTCGTAGGCTCACTTCACCGCCCGGTGGATTGCCACCGCGCCCAGCAACAGGCGCTCGAATCGAACTTCGGAAAAGCCGGCCGCCCGCATAATCTGCGACAACTCTTCCGCACCATAGAACCTGCACACCGACCGCGACAGGTACCCGTACCCCCTGGCGCGGCCGGACACAAGCCGGCCGACCGGCCACACCACCCAGCGCACGTACGCGTGCATCAACACTCTGACTATCGGCGCCGGAGGCTGGCTAGTCTCGAGGTTGATGAACCAGCCGCCCGGGCACAGAATGCGGCGGAATTCCTCCAGGCAGGCCCTCAGGCCCGCCCGGCTGCTTGTTATGTTGCGCGTGGCAAAGGCAATGGTGACCACGTCAAACGTGTTGTCAGCAAACGGCAGTCGCGAGACCTCCGCTGCCACGAACTCGACTCCCTCAGCGGCCGGCTTGGCGGCCGCCTTCTGCAGCATCGGCAGGCAGAAATCGCATGCCACCACTTGCGCGCCGGCTCCGCCGGCCCGCCGCAGTGCTATCGCCATCTCTCCCGTGCCCGTGCACACGTCCAGCCATCTGCTTCCCCCTCTTTGCAGCGCTGCGGCGGCTGCCCTCTTCCGCCACCTGGCATCCAGGCCCCAGGTGAACAGGTGATTGACCAGCTCGTAGCGCGGCGCAAGTTCAGCAAAGATACCGTGTATGTCGGCTTGCTGTGCCTTCATCGGTAGCCGGCCGCGGCTTGTCTCCTCGCACTTCATATCCAGCCGACCCGCTCGGCCTCCTCCCGCAGGCCCGCCGGGCTGATGGGCACCAGTTCCATTTCGTACTTGTCAGCCGCCTGGCGCACATAATCAAGCGCCCGGGCTATGTTCTCGCCGTGGCACTGTGCCGTGTTGTGCCCGACGACCTGGATGGTGACAAGAGGCACGCCCAGCTCCAGCCCCAGCTCTATGTTCGTGTTTATGATATAGCGGTACATTTCCCACGTCTCTTCCCCGACGGGATTTTCGCCCCGCAGGTCATTCGGGCACCACGCGCTGCGCCGGTACTTGCCGGTTATGTCAACCGTCGTGGGAATGCACAGCAAGTCCAGGTCGCCGGCCAGGCACATGTGCTGAGCACTTGCCCTGAACGGGAAGGGGAACATCCCCACCGTGGTCTTGTCCGGCCTGCTCTTGTCCAGCCTTCCCGGCCCGGGCGGACGATACACCTTGTATCCCATCTCCACCAGTATTGAAGCAGTCTCATTGCTTCGCGACCCGCAGCACGTCGTGTACGTAATGGTGCCAAAGCCCATGGCCTCCTCGAAGTCCTCTTTGGCCAACCGGATGATTTCGCGCTGCTGGGCGGGCGGATACAGTCCCAGGTCCCGGTCGTACGTCGGATACCGAAAGCCCGGAATGTTGGGTTGAATGCCCATGTACACCCCTTGCTCGTGCAGTCCCTTGTACAGCTCTGCCTGGGCGCGGGCAGCCTCCGGCGTCAGGTGGAAACTAAGTGCTTCTAGCAAGCCCTCACGGCGGTATATCTCGGTAATCTCCAGCACCTTCTCCTCGCTTTCCTGCCACGTCTGCGGTCCGCCGCATTGCGGAGATTTGGCTGCCAGCGGTTCACAATCATACGTTCCCATCAGGTACAACCGTTGCTTTGCCATCTCAAATCTCTCCTCGCCATGGTGAGTGTGCCTGCAGTCACGCCCGGTCAGCCATCATTTGTCGAACCATCCCAGCCGCTCCGCCTCGGCGCGGATGGCCGGCGGATCCGCGGGCACTGCCTTCAGTCCGAACTTCTCAGCCGCCTCAAAGATGTAGTCCGTAACGTATTCCACGTTCTCGACATTGCAGAACCTGGTATTGTGCCCGACCGGTCTTAGCACCAGTATCGGCCAGTTCATCAGCAGTCCCAGTTCGATATACGTGTCAACAATATCCCTGAACATCGCCCGCGTCTCTTCGCAGACCGGGTTCTCGCCCCGTATATCGTTCGGGCACCAGTCGTTGCGCATGTACTTGCCCGACAAGTCGACGGTGTTGGGAATGACCAGCAGATCAAGATCACCGGCCAGGCAGCGGTGCTGGGCACTCGCCTTGTGCGGAAACGGAAACAACCCCACGGTCACCTTGTCCGGCCTGTCCTTGGGCCATCGCCCCGGCCCGGACATGTTGAATTCCTTGAAGCCAAGCTCCACGAGAATGCCTGCGGTTGCGTCACTGCGCGATCCACAACACGGCAGGTAGCTGGTCGTCGAAAAGCCCATCGCCTCCTCGAAATCCTCCTTGCACAGCCGTATGATCTCGCGCTGCTGTGCAGCCGAGTACAACCCCAGGTCGCGATCGTACGTCGGGTAGCGGAATCCGGGAATGTTCGGCTGCAAGCCGATGTAAAACCCCTCCTCGCGCAGCCCCTTGTACAGGTCGGGCTGCGCCTTGGCCGCCTCCGGAGTCAGGTTGAAGCTGCAGCCGGCCTCCAGTTTCCGCTCGCGGAACACCTGCGCGATCTCCAGCACCTTCTTTTCGCTCTCCTCCCAGGTGTCCGGCCCCCCGCACTGGGGAGAACGGGCCGCCAACGGCTCGCAATCGAATCCAGCACTGAGAAACAATCGCGGTTCGCTCATGCTCTTGTCCCTTCTTTACTGTGTTTTGTGCGTTTTCTGGCAACTAGCAGGCTGCCTTCGGCCTCCTGCCCGGCTTGCTGATTGCTCATGGCACCATTGCCGGATAGAAACATACCATGCCGTAGGCCGCCAGCCCGCAGAGCATACCCCGCTGCCCGTCAAGTTCAGCGATGGTCGCTGAATGTACCGGCGGCAGCAAGCGTTCCAGTAAGCCTTCCCGCTGCCGGGCCACCAATACCGGGTAATCACTGCGCCGCGCCGTCGAAATCATTCGCACAACCCCGACATGGCAGGTCGCCACAAATTCCACCCGCCGCCGGGCCGCGGCGGCGACTTGCAGGTACCAGACCCCCAGGAACGTACCATCTTTGAGGTCGCCGGTGTCTGAGATGCTCACGAACAAGTCCAACGGCACCGCCTTGTTATACACCGGCCGGCCCGGCCGGCCGCTTGCGGCGTTCTCAAGATAAAGTACCCGCCACCGCGACACGCTTCGTGCCTCGTCGTTGTCCGGGCACGTGCCCACAAACAGGTCGCAGTCCCCATCCCCGTCGTAGTCGTAGCTGCTGACGGAGGCGGCACCCGCCATCTTCAGCTCTTCGCCCGCCACCTTGAGGGCCCCGGCGGCGACAAACCCTGTGTCGTTGTTAATCCACATCCGCACCTTCCCGTCTCCGCACCCCGCCAGCAGGTCGAGGTCGCCGTCACCGTCCACGTCGACCACGCAGGGCCACGCCTTGCCTGCGGGGACTGTGAGCGTGTGACCGTCACTGGTAACCAGCAGCCGCCCCGCCGCATAGCCCTCGCTTGTGTGCTCAAAGTACCACAACCTTCCGTCGCCTGCCCCCACGACCAGGTCCGTATCACCATCCCGGTCCCAGTCTACAGCAACTGGCACCGCGTTATATCCCACATCCAGGGGCTGTTGCCGTCCGCTTATCGCTCCTTGCGGCACGGCGCCTTCCACCTTGATGTCCCACAGCTCCACCAACCCGCTTTCCCTGCCCACGACGACAGCCTGCTTGTTATCTTGCCAGCGGCAAACACGGGGGGCGATCGCTCCCCCCAGTTGTGCCACCAGCCGCGCTTCACCAAGGCCTTTGTCATTTCCCTCGCACACCCACAACCCGCCTTCGCCATCCCCTATCACCAGGTCCTTGCGGTAGTCACCGACTATGTTTCCCACGCTCACCCGCGCCCGACCGTCCACCTGCAGGGGACGGCCACCTGCAACCAACTTGCGGGGCGATGCAAGCCGTGGCTGCGTCCGCGTGCCTTCATTTTCCACCCACCACACCGAACCTGCATCATCGCCCACCACCAGGTCCAGGTCACCGTCACCATCCAAGTCATCTGCGCATGGTGCCAAGTGGCCGGCCGTGGGCGGTAAACGGCTTGCCAGGGGCCGCCCGTCGGCGGCCGACAGCCTTCGCCCCGCCGCCAACTCCGCACCCGTGCGGCGATAAAGGTACAGCCGCTCGCCTAGTCCGAGGATCAAATCCAACTTTCCGTCGCCGTCCCAGTCCGCCAGTTCCGGCGAGGCCTGGCACTGTTCAGGGGGCCACCCCAGCACCTCCAGCGGCGAGGGGATCATCACCCGCGGCGGCCCCAGTATCCCGTCGCCGTCCCGCAACATCACCGCCAGGTCCCCGTATGCCGAGCCTATTACCAGGTCAAGCCGGCCGTCGCCGTTCCAGTCACCCACCGCTACATCAGCCCCGTCCCCGCCGCTCACAGGCCCTGTCACCAGCCGGATGACCGGCCCCTGCAGCCCGTAATACGGCCCACGCTCCAGCAGTGCCCCCAGGCTCTGCCCCCATGCCCCGCAGACCACCGCCACGACTAGGGCGGCACTCATCACTATCGTGACATGCCCGCCCAAGCGGCGCGGCCTTCTTGTCTCTGCAGTTGACTGCACCCTCGGCATCACTGCCCCCATCCGCCCTCAGGGCACCTCCGCGGCATGTGCCTGGACCTTTGCAATTGCCTCTACGATGTCATCCATGTCTTTCTTGGAGCCCAGCAGCACGCTTTGGTACAGCCAGAAGCTGCAGCTGCAAAGTTCCTCGCACACGGGGCAGTTCTGGGCAGCCTCCTCATAGCGCACGTTTCCCTTGTATATCTGCGGAGCCCATGGGAATTCGGAGTAGTCAATCCCTTCTGCAAATGCCGGCTCGCGGTACAGCGGATTGTATCCGGCGCTGGCAGGAATGCCCTCCGCCGCCAGTGCGGCCACGACTTTCTCGCGTGACAGGCCCGCGAATGCCTCGCGGTCGTACCGGCAGATCAAAAGATGCCAGGCACTGCGGGTTGCGCCCTCTGAGAATGCTTGCGGATAGACGCCAGCCACCTGCGACAGTTGCTCGCGAAGATAGATCGCGTTGTCATCGCGCAGCGCCATCTGCTCGGGCAGCTTGCGCAGCCCGTGCCGCAATATCGCGGCCTGGAATTCCGTCATCCGCCAGTTGAAGCCAAGCATGCGGTGGTCGTACCAGCCCCCCTCCATCACCCGCCCGCAGTTGTGCAATGACCAGGCCCTCTCGTACAACTCCCGGTCATTGGTCACAATCGCCCCGCCCTCGCCGCTACACAAGTTCTTGGAGCTTTGAAAGGAAAAGCCGCCGGCGATGCCCAGCGCTCCCACTTTCTTGCCCCGGTACTCCGCGCCGTGCGCCTGTGCACAATCCTCGATCAGTACCAGGCCGTGTTTTTCAGCCACCGCCTTCACTGCATCCACGTTGAACGGCATTCCCCCTATGTGAACCCCCATGATCGCGCTCGTCCGCGGCGTGATCATGGCCTCCGCGGCGGCCGGGTCCAGGTTGAAACTGTCTGGCTCGATGTCGGCAAATACCGGCACAGCGCCGGCGGCTATGCACGCCGTTGCACTGCCGATGAAAGTGTACGGCGGAATAATAACCTCGTCGCCGGCACCGATGCCGGCTGCTCTGAGCGCCAATTGCAGGGCCACGGTGCCGCTGGTGCAGGCTACTGCGAATTCCGCCTCGCAAAACCGCGCAAATTCCCGGCAGAACGCCTCGCCCTGCTGGCCGAGCACACCCCATACCTTGCTGTCAAGTACTGCCTTCAAGGCTTCGAGGTAGCCGGGATCATCCGGTGGCCAGGCGGGGAACGGCTCGCTGCGCACCGGTACGCCGCCGTTTATTGCAAGTTTCGCCATGCTCAAAACCTCCTGCAATGTCGTCTATCATCGGCCACTACTTTTCGTCGGCTGCCCGCGGATACCTCCGACCCTAAGACTTGGTCCTATCGCCATGTGCTGGCTCTAACCAGATGATTATCTGCCTTTCTCCTCTGTGCGCAGAAGGTTTTTTGACGCGCTTTGTTGAATTGAGCATCCACAGTCGCTTATCTCTGGCACGATGGGAGGGCTAACGAGATGAAAGAAATCCGGATAGCTCTTGTGGGTTACAACTTCATGGGCCGCGCTCACTCCAATGCGTACCGCCAGCTACCGTTCTATTTCCCCGAGCTGGGCGTCAAGCCCGTCATGCAAGTTCTGTGCGGCCGCAACAAGGAGCGCGTCACCCAAGCTGCTCAGCAGTTCGGTTGGGCCGAGGTGGAGCGGGACTTCGAAAAACTCGTTGAGCGGGACGATATTGACCTCATTGACATCACCACCCCCAACAATGTCCACGTCGAAATGGCCATCGCGGCCGCCGAGGCGGGAAAGCACGTGTTTTGCGAAAAGCCCCTGGCGACCAACCTTGATGACGCAAAGAAAGCGCTTGATGCTGTGCGCAACGCCGGGGTCCTGCACATGATTTGTCACAATTACCGCCGTGCGCC